>JAOTUO010000382.1 GCA_029863845.1 Myxococcales bacterium | reverse complement strand
TCGGCGGTCGGGTGCCGCCGACTATATCGCGCGCACCGAGCGGCCGCTGGGGTCGCCCGGCGGTCTGGGCGCCCCCTGCACATCGAGTAGAATCGCGGATCAGGAGCCGCCGTGTCCGAGCTTTCAACCCGCAACGGAATCCCGGGCGACCCGAGCGCGGGCGCGAACGCGCGGTTCCCGCGCGCGCTGATGCGACTGCTGCGCCCCGGACAGTGGACGAAGAACCTGCTGCTCTTCGCCGCCCTGATCTTCGCGAAGAAGCTCTTCGTCGGCCACGCCCTGGCCCTGGCGACGCTGGGTTTCGTGAGCTTCTGCCTGGCGGCGTCCTCCGTCTACGTCGTCAACGACCTGCTCGACGCCGAGCGCGACCGGCTGCACCCGGAGAAGCGCCGCCGTCCGATCGCGGCGGGGACGGTGTCCACCGGGGCGGCGGTCGGAATGGCGGGCCTCCTCAGCGCCGCCGCCCTCTCGCTCGCTTTCTGGATCGGCGCCGACTTCGGAGCGGCCGTGCTGATCTACCTGGGAATGACGCACTTCTACTCCCTCGCGGGCAAGAACGTCGTCGTCCTCGACGTCATGCTCATCGCCGCGGGCTTCGTCGTGCGCGCCGTCGCCGGCGCCCTGGCCATCGACGTGCCGATCTCGGACTGGTTCATCGTGTGCACGCTCTTCCTCGCGCTGTTTCTGGCGCTCTCCAAGCGCAAGGCCGAGATGCTGGCCCTCGAGGCAAACGCCAGCCGCGCCCGGCCGGTGCTCGAGCGCTACACGACGTCGTCGCTGAACGCCTTCACCGCGACCTCCATGGCCGCAGCCCTCATCAGCTACGCCCTCTACGTCCTCGACTTCAACAAGCAGTCGGAGGCGGACTTCGCCCTGCTGTGGCTCACGGTGCCCTTCGTGCTGTTCGCCGTATTTCGCTACCACCTGCTGGTGGAGACGGGCGGCTTCGGCGAGAAGCCCGAAGAGGTGGCCCTGCTCGATCGGCCCTTCCAGCTGTGCGTGCTGGGCTTCGCCGCGACGGCCGTGGCCGCTCTCTACCTGGGCCCATGAGGCGCCATCGCGCCGGGGAGGTAACGCGTTGACCGGATCGCCACCCAAGACGCTGGAGGACTTCGTTCGCGCGGCGCTCGCAACGATCGACGAGATCACGATCGAGGAGGCGAAGCGACGGTTCGACGCGCCCGATCACGAGGGCTGGAGCTTCGTCGACGTGCGCGAGCCCGACGAGTATGCATCGGGCCGCATCCCCGGTGCCCGCAACTATCCGAGGGGCTTCCTCGAGGTGCGCGCCGATCTCGACCACCCGAAGCGCGACCCCTGGCTGGCCGACCGCCGCCGGCCGCTCGTGCTCTACTGCGGCGGCGGCAACCGCAGCGCGCTCGCGGCGCAGACGCTGCAGGCCATGGGCTTCGAGCGGCTGGTGTCGATGGCGGAGGGCTGGAGCGGCTGGACGAGCCGCGACTATCCGGTCGAGCGCTGACGCCGCGACTCCGGTTCAGCCGGCCACATCGATCTTCCCGGCGGCGAGCGCGGCGTCCACGACGAGATCGGGCCGCTGCATGGGGACCAGGTGTCCCGCGTCGGCATCGCGCACCTGTGCATCGGGCATGCGGGAGGCGAGGTCCTCGAAGTGCCGGCGCGGGAAATCGCCGCGGGCTGCCCACAGGATCAGCGTCGGCGCCAATACCCGCAGCGCCAGCGCCCCGACGTCGCTGTGGGCCCCCCGTTCGAAGATCGACGCCTCGACCTCGCCGGAGCACTTGAGCTCCACCCGGCCGTCGGCGCGATCGCGCATGCCCTCGGCCAGGTAGAGGTCCAGCACGCGGGGGTCCCAGCCGGCGAACATCTCCTTGTCCACCCAGCGGGCTCGGGCCGTGCCGCGGTCCGGCCAGATGTGGCGCCGCTTGCGCGCGCCTTCCGCGAGCGAGCCGCCGCGCGAGCGCCGCACGGCGCCCGCGCCGGAAGACGGGGCCGGCATCACGATGGGATCCACGAGGACGAGACGATCGAAGAGCCCCGGCCGCTCGGCGGACGCCGCCAGCAGCGCGGTGCCTCCGAACGAGTGGCCCAACCCCAGGGCGATGCGCCCGTCGGCGTGCTCCGCTGCGAGGATTGCCGCCACCTCCCCCGCATCGCGAGCGAAGTGCTCCCAGCGGTAGGACGCGGCGTCCGCCGGCTTGGAAGAGTCGCCGTGCCCGCGGGCGTCCATCGCGACCACGCGGAAGTGCCGGCGCAGGCCTGCGGCGACGAGAGCCCAGGTGGCCGCGCAGAAGCCGTTGGCGTGGTGCAGCAGGGCCGGGGGACCGCTCCCCCCCCAGTCGAGCAGCGCGATCTCGAGGCCGGAGTCGAGCGCGACGCGACGGCGCTGGACGTCTGCGAGCATGGCGACGGATTCTGACGGCGGCGGCCGCGGCACGCCACAGCCGTCGGGGGATCGCAGTATCCTGGGCCCGTGCGGACTGCGCCGCGTCACTTCGACCCCGGTTTGCGCAAACGCGTGAAGGCGAATCTCGACGGCTTCGTCCGGCGCGAGTACGAGGGGACGGACCTTCGTGCGGCCGCCGTCGCGCTGGTGCTGATCGCCGGCGAGGCGGGCGACCCGTGCTTCGTGCTCACGCGCCGCGCCAGGGGTCTCCGCACCCACGGCGGGCAGTGGGCGCTCCCCGGCGGCCGCCTCGATCCCGGCGAGTCCGCCCCGGCGGCAGCGCTGCGCGAGCTCGCGGAGGAGGTGGGCCTCGCCCTGCCGCCCGCCGCGGTGCTCGGCCTGCTCGACGACTACCCCACGCGTTCCGGCTACACGATCACGCCGGTCGTGGTCTGGTCCGACACCGCGAGCAGCCTCGCGCCGAACCCCCACGAGGTGGCCGCGGTATTTCGCGTTCCGCTCGCGGAGCTCGATCGCCCCGACGTTCCGCGCCTGCGCCGGATCCCCGAGAGCGATCGGCCGGTGATCTCCATCCCGCTACTCGGCACCCAGATCCACGCGCCGACCGCGGCCATCCTCTACCAGCTGCGCGAGGTCGCCGTGCGCGGTCACGACACGCGGGTGGCCGGCTTCGAGCAGCCCGTCTTCGCCTGGACCTGAGTCCACGCCCCACCGACGCAGATCCCCAAGGGGAGAGTTGACAGCGGGGGGACTCCGCTGATATCCGCTTTTCCAATGGGATACGGAAATGGGCCGCCCAATCTGCCGCCGCGAAGGACGGGGCGGAACGC
>JAOTUO010000383.1 GCA_029863845.1 Myxococcales bacterium | reverse complement strand
CCAGGATCAGGATCTGCCCCGCATTCAGACGCTCCTTGATGCTTCGCGACGGCATTCGTATCTCCTCCGAGAGCGTTTGTCTTGGGGTCGATCCTAATGGAAGGCGCCCGGCGCTGGCAGCCGAGAGGCGGGTCGGAACGCTGGAGTCGCGGCACACCCACAGCCGACGGACGCTCGCTGCCCCGCGGAGCACCGTGGTGCTGGTGGCCGGGCTCTCGGTCGCGAGGGCGCTGCGCGCGAGAGCGCGGGCGCGCAGTGACGCGGAAGCGGCGGACTTCGATGCGATCGAGCGGGCCGAGATCATGCGAAGAGCCTTCCGCGGGGTGAGGCCGTCAGCGCAACCCTCCGCAAAATCGCGGGAAATTCGCAGCTGGCGGGCACAATGGGCGCACGGTCTCCGCAACCGCAGACGGGTTGGCGGAGCGGGCAGTCTCGTGCCAACCCGTCTCCGTCGGCCGGGGTCCCTGCTCAGCGGGGAAGATACCGGGAAATCCCCGAAAGCGGGCAGACCGAAGAGGCCCGGACAGGCGCGGCAAGCCCGTCGCGGGCCGGGTGGAGCGAATTCCCCCGGGATCCGGGAACCGGGAGATCGCGGTCGAGGATCCGGGAGGTCTTCGCACGAGCCGGGACGGACACCGGGGCCGAAGAGCTGCGGTTCGGGGTGTCTCGCCAACCCGAGAATCTGGGCGAGGCCGAACCGGATCTCGGAGAGCCCCATGGGGGCGCGGAGGCCTGGCTCCGCGCGTCCGGATCCGCACGGCCTCTCGACCACCGTGGCCTGCGGGACACCCTGAGCACCACTCGGGGTCGGTGCGCCATCCAGCTGGCGCGCCGGCGATCCCCGGAGTTGCCCGAAGCTCGACCGGCCGCCGAGGGCGATCGAGCCGATGCCGGCTCGCGGGATTCCGCTGCTCCGACGCAGATGGAACGGCGGCGCATGGCACGCCGCCGTTCCCCGCGATCACAGCTCGAAGCGGTCGAGGTTCATCACCTTGACCCAGGCCTCGACGAAGTCCCGCACGAACTTCTCGCGGCCGTCCTCGGCGGCATAGACCTCGGCGACCGCGCGCAGCTCGGAGTGCGAGCCGAAGATGAGGTCGACCGGGGTGGCCGTCCACTTCAACTCGCCCGTCGCGCGATCCCGACCTTCGTAGACGCCCTCCATCCCCGAGGACTGCTCCCACCTCGTGGACATGTCGAGCAGGTGCACGAAGAAGTCGTTGGAGAGGGTGCCCGGACGGGCGGTGAACACGCCGTGGTTCACACCGCCGGTGTTGGCGTCGAGGACGCGCATACCGCCGACCAGCACGGTCATCTCCGGCACCGTGAGGGTGAGCAGATCGGCCCGGTCGACCAGGCTCGCCGTCGGCGACAGGCGGTTGCCTTCCGCGTAGTAGTTGCGGAAGCCGTCCGCCCGCGGCTCGAGCACGGCGAAGGAGGCGACGTCGGTCTGCTCCTGGGTGGCATCGGCGCGGCCCGGTGTGAAGGGGACCTTCACGTCGTAGCCGGCGTCCGCGGCCGCCTTCTCGATCGCCGCGGCGCCGCCGAGGACGATCAGGTCCGCGAGTGAGACCTTCTTCTTCCCACTCAGGAACCCGCCGTCGAAGTTCTTCTGGATCTGCTCCAGCGTCTGCAGGACCCTCGCGAGCTCGGCCGGATCGTTGACCGGCCAGTCCTTCTGCGGCGCGAGGCGCAGCCGTGCGCCGTTCGCACCACCGCGCATGTCGCTGCCGCGGAAGCTGGCGCCGGCCGCCCAGGCGGTGCGGACGAGCTCGGGGACGGTCAGACCGGAATCGAGGATCTTGGCCTTCAGCTTCTCGATGTCGCGATCCCCGATCAGCGGATGGTCCACCGCGGGAATCGGGTCCTGCCAGATCAGCAGCTCGGCGGGCACATCGCTACCGAGGTAGCGGGCACGCGGACCCATGTCGCGGTGCGTGAGCTTGAACCAGGCCTTGGCGAAGGCGAGCTCGAACGCCTTCGGGTTCTGCAGGAAGCGCTGCGAGATCTCGCGGTACGCGGGATCGGCCTTCAGCGACAGGTCCGTCGTCAGCATGACCGGCGCGTGCCGCACGCCCTCGACGTGGGCGTCGGGAACGGTGTTCGCGGCTTGCCCATCCTTCGGGATCCACTGGATGGCGCCGGCGGGGCTGCGGGTCTGCTGCCACTCGAAGGCGAAGAGATTCGACAGGTACATCATCGTCCAGCTGGTGGGCGCCGCGGTCCAGGCCCCTTCCAGGCCGCTGGTGACGGCGTCCTCCGCCTTGCCCTTGCCGCACTTGTTCCTCCAGCCGAGACCCTGCTCCTCGATGGGGGCAGCCGTCGGCTCCGGACCCACGCAATCGGCGGGCTTGTGCGCGCCGTGGAGCTTGCCGAACGTGTGGCCGCCGGCGATCAGGGCGACGGTCTCTTCGTCGTTCATGGCCATGCGGCCGAAGCTCTCGCGGATGTGCGCCGCGGCGGCGAGCGGGTCCGGGTTGCCGCCGGGCCCTTCCGGGTTCACGTAGATGAGCCCCATCTGCGTCGCGGCGAGGGGGTTCGCGAGCATGCCCCTCTCGTCGAAGCGTTCCCCGGCCAGCATCTCGAGCTCCGGGCCCCAGTAGACGAGATCCGGCTCCCAGTCGTCCGCCCGGCCCCCGGCGAAGCCGAAGGTCTCGAAGCCCATGTCCTCCATGGCGACGGTGCCGGCGAGGACGATCAGGTCGGCCCAGGAGAGGTTGCGGCCGTACTTCTGCTTGATCGGCCAGAGCAGGCGACGCGCCTTGTCGAGATTGGCGTTGTCGGGCCAGCTGTTCGTCGGCTCGAAGCGCTGCTGGCCGCCGCCGGCGCCGCCGCGACCGTCGGCCACGCGGTAGGTGCCGGCGGCGTGCCAGGACAAGCGGATGAACAGGGGGCCGTAGTGACCCCAGTCGGCCGGCCACCAGTCCTGGGACGTGGTCATGAGTTCCTCGAGGTCCCGCTTCACGGCCTCGAGATCCAGGCTGGCGAACGCCTCGGCGTAGTCGAAGTCCTCGCCATAGGGGTTCGAGGACGGGTCGTGGTCGCGCAGGGGCGACAGGTCCAGCCGTTCCGGCCACCAGAACTGATTGGACTTCGACTCGTCCTGCGCGAAGGCCGAACTCGAAGCTACCGACGCGGCCATCGCAATCGCGAGGACGGCCAACAGGAGTGAGAGGCGGAGTCGCATCGTATTTTCCTTCGGGATCGCGGGGCAGT
>JAOTUO010000079.1 GCA_029863845.1 Myxococcales bacterium | reverse complement strand
CCGTGTACATGCCCACCATCCCGATGGTGACGTCGCACTCCGGGTTCGCAGCGCGGTGGACGAGCTTGCGCCAGAGGGCGAGGTCGGGACGGCCCGTCCAGATGTTGAGCTGCTGGACGATCTTCTCGTCGAGCCCCTCGTGGTGGAGGATGAGCGGCACCTCGTAGATCGTCTCGACGTCCTTGGCGGTGATGACGGCGTCTTCGTCGACGTTGCAGAAGAGCGCAATCTTGGCCTTCACGCTCTTCGGCAGGAAGCGGTCGGTGCGGCACAGGATGATGTCCGGCGCGATACCGACGGTCCGGAGCTCCTTGACGGAATGCTGCACGGGCTTCGTCTTGAGCTCGCCGGCGGTGGCGATGAAGGGGACCAGGGCGATGTGGATGTAGCAGACGTTCTCGCGGCCGACGTCGGCCCGGACCTGGCGGATGGCCTCCAGGAACGGGAGCGACTCGATGTCGCCCACGGTGCCGCCGACCTCGGCGATGAGCACGTCCACGTCGTCGGCGGCCTGGTGGATGCGCGCCTTGATCTCGTCGGTCACGTGGGGAATCACCTGGACCGTTCCGCCGAGGTAGTCGCCGCGTCGCTCCTTCGAGAGCACGGCGTCGTAGATCTGGCCCGCGGTCGCGTTGTTGACCCGGCCCATCCGCGCGCGGCTGAAACGCTCGTAGTGGCCCAGGTCGAGATCGGTCTCGGCCCCGTCCTCGGTCACGTAGACCTCGCCGTGCTGGAAGGGGTTCATCGTCCCGGGGTCGATGTTGAGGTAGGGGTCGAGCTTGAGGAAGGTGATGCGCAGGCCGCGCGCCTCGAGCAGCGCGCCGATGGAGGCCGAGGCCAATCCCTTGCCCAGCGACGAGAGCACCCCGCCGGTCACGAAGATGTACTTGATGGGCCTCGGCGCCACGATCCCCCCTTCACCCCGCCGCGCGCACGCGTCCCCGGCGACACGCGCGCCGCTGCGTGCGGGGCGGCCGAATGCGCAGAGCTTTGAGGAACACCATCCAGACCCTGGGTGGTTTCACGATAGGTAGCGTGGACCCCCGGGCCCGTCAAACGACGCGTTTCAACCGTCGTTATGGCAGCATCGCCACCTCGAGAAGCCCCAGCTCTTCCGGAAGGCCGCGCATGAGATTTGCGCACTGAACGGCCTGCCCGCTCGCCCCTTTCACGAGGTTGTCGAGCGTCGAGAGCAGGACGAGCGTCTGCGTGCGCTCGTCCGAGAAGGCGGCGACGTCGCAGAAGTTGGTCCCCCGCACCGAAGCCAGATTCGGCGTCGCCCCGGCCGGCAGCACCCGGACGAAGCGCTCCTGTGCGTAGGCCTCCGCGAGGACGGCGCGCGCGTCGGCGGTAGCGAGCGGCCGACGCGGCCTGGCGAAGACCGAGGTCGCGATGCCGCGCGTGACCGGGATCAGGTGGGGAACGAATGTGACACACACCTCGGTTCCGGCGGCGGCGCTGGCCTCCTGCTCGATCTCGGGAGCGTGCCGGTGTTCGCCCACCTTGTAGGCCATGCAGTTCTCGTCCAGCTCGGAGAACAGGTAGCCCGCTTCCAGCTTGCGGCCGGCGCCCGAGACGCCCGACTTGGCGTCGATGACGACGCTCCCGGGCTCCAGGAGGCCCGCCCGGAGGAACGGGACCAGCGGCAGCAGCGCCGAGGTCGGGTAGCAGCCGGCGACGGCCACGAGCCCGGCGGCGCGCAGCGCCTCGCGGTGCAGCTCCGGAATGCCGTATACGGCCGTTTCGAGCAGCTCCGGCGCCGGATGCTCGCCGTACCAGGTGCGGTAGGTGTCGAGGCTCCGCAGCCGGAAATCCGCCGAGAGGTCGGCCACCGGCACCCCCGCGGCGCGCAGCGCCCGGACCATCGGGGCCGAGGCGACGTGGGGAAGCGCCGTGAATGCAAGGTCCACCTTCGGCGCCAGGGTCGTCGGATCCGCGCGCTCGAAGCTCAGGTCGAGCTGACCGCGCAGGGCCGGGAAGGCGTCGCCCACGGGCTGCCCGGCGCGCTGCTCCGAAGTCACCGCCACCAGCTCGAAGATGGGGTGGCGCAGCAGGATGCGCACCAGCTCGAGGCCCGTGTAGCCGCTGGCTCCGACGACGGCGACCCGCATGGTCCGACCCCCTCAGACACTGTAGCCGTTCCCCCAATGAAAGACGGGAGGCCGCCGGGCCTCCCGTCTTCGAGACGCAGCGCCGGGCGGATCAGCGCTTGGAGAACTGGAAGCGAGCGCGGGCGCCCTTCTGACCGTACTTCTTGCGCTCCTTCTTGCGCGCGTCGCGGGTCAGGAAGCCCTTGCGCTTGAGCGGAGCCCGCAGGTTCTCGTCGAACTTCTCGAGGGCTCGCGCGATGCCGTGGCGCAGCGCGTCGGCCTGGCCGGCGACGCCGCCTCCGTGGAGCTTCGCGACCACGTCGTAGCGGCCCTCGCCGGCCGTCGCCTCGAAGGGCTCCTGGATGCGCATGAGGAGCACCTCGCGCGGAAAGTACTCGGCCATGGTCTTGCCGTTCACGAGCACGTTGCCGTTGCCGAGTTTGAGACGCACCCGCGCCACGGCGTTCTTGCGCTTGCCGGTGGCGGTGACGATGGAGACGGGTTCAGGCAAGCGAGATCTCCTCGGGCTTCTGGGCGGCGTGGGGATGTGACGGCCCGCTGTAGACCTTGAGCTTCCGGTAGAGCTTCCGGCCCAGCGCGTTCTTGGGGAGCATACCGCGAACCGCGTGGCGCACGACCCGGTCGGCGTGGGGTGAAGCGAGCAGCTTGTCGGCGGTCACGGACTTGAGGTGGCCCGTGTAACCCGTGTGACGCCAGTAGGTCTTCTGCTCGCGCTTGCGCCCGGTGAGCTTCACCTTCTCGGCGTTCACCACGACGATGTAGTCGCCGGTGTCGGCGTGCGGTGTGAAGAGCGCGCGGTGCTTGCCGCGCAACCGGTTCGCGATCGCCGTCGCCATCCGCCCGAGCACCTGCCCCTCGGCATCGACGACGTACCAGTGCCCGCCGACCTCGCCGGGCCGGGCGCTGCGGGTCGCGCGATGCGTCTGGAGCCCCATGCGGAGGCCTCCGATCGGGTTCAGGGGACGGCTATGGGTAACGGAGCCGCCCCCCGGCGTCAAGCGGAGGGCTCGCGTAAGGCTTCGATTTGGCGGCGGAATCAGTAGTCGACCCGGACCAGCGTCAGCCCGCCGGCCGGAGCCGTGGGCCCCGCGCTCCGACGCTCCCGGGTCGCCAGGATCGCCGCCATGGCTCGCTCGGGCCGGCGCCCCCGGCCCACCTCGGCCAGCGTGCCCACCAGCGTCCGCACCATGTGGCGCAGGAAGCCGTCGCCTTCCACCCAGAGGAAGATCTCCCCGCGGGTGCAGCCCTCGAGCTCGAAGCGGGTGAGCGTCCGCACCGTGGTCCGGACCGCCGAGCCGGCGGCTTGGAACGACGCGAAATCGTGGGTACCGAGGAACGCCCGAGCGGCCCGTCCCATCGCGGCGGCGTCGAGGGGCGGTCGCACGTCCCAGGCCCGGGCCGCGCGCAGCGGGGAACGGATCGGGCCGTTCCAGATGGCGTAGCGGTAGAGCTTCGAGCGGGCGGCGCGACGTGCGTCGAAGCCCTCGGGCGCGAGCTCGGCGGCCCGCACCGCCACGGCGACCGGGAGGACGCCGTTGAGCGCCCTCTGGAGCGCCGCGGGAGCCAGGGCGGTCTCCAGGCGGACGCTGGCGACCTGGCCCTCGGCGTGCGCTCCCGCGTCGGTGCGCCCGGAGCCGATGACGCGCACGCGCTGGCCCGTGACGCGCTCGAACGCGCTCTCGAGCGCGCCCTGGACGGTGCGCGTCACGCCCGGCTGGACCTGCCAGCCGGCGAAGTCGCGGCCGTCGTACTCCAGCGTGAGGCGGAAGGTCGGCACCGCGCGCCGCGGTCAGGGGGTGCCGAGGCGCGCCGCTGCCAGCTTCGCGGCGTTCGCGGCCGACAGCTGCAGCAGGTCGGCCGCGAGCCAGAGGGCGAGGCTCCGCTCCCGCGAGGGGTCGCTTCGCAAGCGCCCGACGAGCACCACGTCGCGCCCGGCGGCGGCGCGGGTGGAGGGCCCGGCCCCGCCCGCCGGCCACACCTCGACGCCCGGAGCCTTGTCGAGCACCGCGGCCGCCTCGCCGGGACCGAGGTCGTCCTCGGTCTCGACGACGAGGGCGGCCCCATGCCCCAGGAACGTGGGAACCTGCACCGAGGTCACGGCCAGCTGCGCGCGAGAGCCCAACAACCGCCCGAGCGTCTGCGCGAGCTGCATCTCGTGCCGGCTGTGGCCACCCTCCCCGACCGCTCCCACCACCGGCAGGCAGTCGAAGGCGACCGGGCCCGGGAAGACCCCGGCTACGGACGGCTCCTCCTGGTTGAAGATCGCTTGGCTCTCCGCGAAGAGGGACTCGATCCCTTCACGCCCCCCCACGGACGCCCCCTCGAGGCCGGTTCCCGTGACCCGCCGCAGGCGGGCGCGCGCGTCGAGCGGGCGCAGCACGAGCGCCCACGCCAGCGCGGCGCCGGTCGGTGTCGCCACGATCGGCGCGCGCGCGCCCTCGGGCTCGCCGCCGAACTCGGCCACGCAGAGCGGAACCTCCGGCGACCCGGCAGTCGCCCCCGAGAGGTCGATGCAGGCCACCTCGGCCCGGAGCGCATCGCGGACGTAGCCCAGCGACGCCTCGGCCGGCGCGCACAGGAGCAGCAGGTCGAGCCCGCGCAGGCTCGGGCGCTCGGTCTCGACGGGGTAGACCGCGTCCTGGAACTCGATGTCGCGTCCCAGCGAGCGGTCGCTCGCGATCGGGACGATCTCGCGCACGTGCAGCGAGGAATGCGAAAGCGCCCGGAGCACCTCGCTCCCCAGCGCCCCGGTCGCGCCCACGACGCCGATCCGTAACCCGGCGCGGGCCACTACGCCGCCTCCAGCTTCGCGACGACGTGGTCGCCCATGGCGCGGCAGCCGCTGATCGGGGTCGCGTCCCCCGCCGGCACGAGGTCGGCCGTTCGATGCCCGTCGGACAGGACCCCCGCCACCGCCTCGCGCACCGCCCGCGCCGCCTCGGGCGCATCCAGGGAGTGCTCGAGCAGCATGGCGGCGGACAGGATCGCCGCCAGGGGGTTGGCTGCGTCGCGTCCGGCGATGTCGGGCGCCGAGCCGTGTACGGGCTCGTAGAGCCCGATCCCTCCCTCGCCGAGGCTCGCCGAGGGCAGCATGCCGAGGGACCCCGTGATCATCGCCGCTTCGTCGGACAGGATGTCGCCGAACAGGTTGGCGGTGACGATCACGTCGTAGTCCCGCGGACTCCGCAACAGGAGCATGGCCATCGAGTCGACGAGCTGGTGGCTCAAGCGCACCTCCGGGTAGTCCTTCGCGACCTCCTCCACCACCATCACCCAGAGCTGCGAGACTTCCAGCACGTTGGCCTTGTGCACGTGGCACAGCTCGCGCCGACGGCGCCCCGCCGCCTCGAAGGCCACGCGCGCGATGCGGGCGATCTCCACCTCGTCATACACCATGGTGTTTCGAGCCTCGCGGCGGCCGTCGACGAGCGCGATGCCCCTCGGCTCTCCGAAGTAGATCCCTCCGGTCAGCTCGCGGACGACGAGCAGGTCGATGCCCTCCACGACCTCGGGCCGCAGGGTCGAGGCCCCGACGAGGGCGGGAAAGACGCGGGCCGGGCGCAGGTTCGCGAACAGCCCCAGCTCCTTGCGGATGCGCAGCAGGCCCTTCTCCGGTCGCGCGTCCACGGGCAGCGGGTCCCAGCGCGGGCCGCCCACCGCGCCCAGGAGGACGGCGCGGCAGGCGCGCGCCCGCTCCAGGACGTCGTCGGCCAGCGGACTGCCGCAGGCGTCGATGGAGGCGCCCCCGATCAGCCCCTCGTCGAAGTCGAGGTCGACGCCGAAACGTCGGACGACCGCCTCCAGCACGCCGCGCGCCGCGTCCGTGACCTCGGGGCCGACCCCGTCTCCGGGCAGGAGCAGGACGCGCGGCACGGCGGTCCTAGATGCCCCGGGGCCCGGCGACGGCCCGGCGACGCTTGTGCCAGGCGAGCTTGTTGAGCGCGTGAACGTAGGCCTTGGCGCTCGCCACGATGATGTCGGGATCGGCGCCGTGGCCGATCACGCGCCGACCGTCCTGGCTCACCGTCACGAACACCTCGCCCTGCGCGTCCATGCCGCCGGTGATGGCGTTGACCTGGAAGCGCAGCAGCTCGCTCTTGGTGTCCGTGAGATCCGCGATGGCCTTGAAGACGGCGTCCACCGGGCCCACGCCGAGGGCCGTGGCCTTCATTGCCTCGCCGTCGATCCGAAGCCCGACCGTCGCCGTCGGCTTGGCGAAGGTGCCGGAGTGCACCGAGATCTCCTCCACCGCGAAGCGGTCGTCCTCGCGAATCACCGAGTCGGCGACGATGGCCTCGATGTCCTCGTTGAAGATGGTCTTCTTCTTGTCGGCCAGGTCCTTGAAGCGCCGGAAGGCCAGCTGGAACTCCTCGCCCTCGAGGTCGAAACCCAGCTCCTTGAGGCGCTCGTGGAAGGCGTGCCGCCCGGAGTGCTTCCCCATGACCAGCTCGTTCGAGGGCCGCCCGATCGACTGGGGCGTCATGATCTCGTAGGTGATCGCGGCCTTGAGCACGCCGTCCTGGTGGATGCCGGCCTCGTGGGCGAACGCGTTGTCGCCGACGACGGCCTTGTTGGGCGGCACCGGGACGCCGATGATCGAAGCGAGCATCCGACTCGCGGGGTAGATCTCGGTGGTGCGGATGTTCGTGTCGAGCCCGGCGAAGACGTCGGGACGCGTCTTCACGGCCATCACGACCTCTTCCATCGAGGTGTTGCCGGCACGCTCGCCGATGCCGTTCAGGGTGCACTCGACCTGCCGTGCCCCGGCGCACACCGCCGCCAGGCTGTTGGCCACCGCGACCCCCAGGTCGTTGTGGCAGTGCACGGCGAAGACCACCTTCTCCGCGCCCGGAACCTGCGCCCGCAGGAAGCGGATGAGATCGGCGAACTCCTCGGGCTGCGTGTAGCCCACGGTGTCCGGGACGTTGAGCGTCGAAGCGCCCGCCTCGATGGCGACCGAGAACACCTGGACCAGGAAGTCGCGGTCGGATCGCGTGGCGTCCTCGGCTGAGAACTCGACGTCGTCGCAGTGGCCCCGCGCCTGTCGCACGGCGCGGTCCACCTCGGCCAGCACCTGCTCCCGGCCCATCCGCAGCTTGTGATCCATGTGGATGTCGCTGGTGGCGATGAAGGTGTGGATGCGCGGGCTCGCCGCGCCCTCCAACGCCTGCGCGGCGCGCTCGATGTCCGCGGAGCCGGTGCGGGCCAGACCGCAGATGCTCGTGTTTCGCACCTCCTGGGCGACGGCGCGCACGGACTCGAAGTCCCCCTCGCTCGCGATGGGAAAGCCGGCTTCGATCACGTCCACGCCGAGCCGCTCGAGTTGGCGCGCCAGCGCGAGCTTCTCCGAAAGGTTCATGCTGCAGCCGGGCGACTGCTCGCCGTCGCGCAGCGTCGTGTCGAAGATCCGAATGATCTCGCTCTCGCTCATGACGTCATCCTATCCAGTTCCCCTTCCTGGGGCTCCGTGGAAACGGGTTCCGCGATCTCTTCCAGCGGCTGCTTCGTGTACAGCCGCCACAACCACTCGATCGGACCGGACACGGCGTAGAGCAGACTCAGCGCGAAGAGGCTCACGCTGGGCTCCTGGATGACCAGCACGATCGCCACGACCACGATGACCAGCGTCCGGTACGAGTGGCGGAGGTCGATCTCCTTGAAGTTGCGATAGGGGACGGGACTCACCATCAGCAGGCCCAGGATCGCCATGCCCGCCGCCACCGTGAACTCCGGCGCGTTCCAGGCCAGACCGTGCTCGCGGACGAAGGACGCGAACAGCTGCGTCGTGGCGACGACCCCCGCGGCGGCAGGGCTCGGCAACCCCTCGAAGCGCCCGCGGTAGCGGCCGGGCGAGATGTTGAAGCGCGCGAGGCGCAACGCCGCGCAAACCGTGAAGAGAAAGGCCATCACCCAACCCGGTCGACCGAGCACGTTGAGGTTGCCCGCTCCGAACGCGAGCATCGCCGGGGCGACGCCGAACGAGACGGTGTCGGCGATCGAGTCGTACTCGAGACCGAAGCGGCTGGCGGACCCCGCCATGCGCGCCACGCGGCCGTCGAGGGTGTCGCAGACGATGGCGAGGATGATGCCCACGGCCGCGAAGTCCGGATTGCCGGTGAAGGCCTGCACGATGGCGTAGAAGCCGAAGAAGATCCCCGCCGTCGTGATGAGGTGCGGCAGCAGGTAGAGCCCGCGCCGGGGCGCGCGCTCCTCACCCGTCGGACCTCTGCTTCCGCGGAAACGGCGCTTCGGTGTCTCGACCTCGGGGTCCGTCATGTCCGGCCTCCTCCCGCCGCGCGCTCCGGCAGCCGGGCGAGCACGCTGCTGCCCCCGCGCACGCGGTCGCCGCGAGCGACGCAGGCCTCGCTGGCGAGCGGAAGCACCACGTCGGTGCGGGAGCCGAAACGGATGAGCCCGTAGCGCGACCCGCGCGGCACCCACTCCCCGGGCGTCGGGTGGCAGACGATGCGCCGTGCGATCAGCCCGGTGATCTGCGACACCTCGACGCGCTCGCCGAGCGCCGTCTCGAGGGTCATGGTGCAACGCACGTTGTCGCCCTCGGCCCGCCGGTCGAACGCCGCGCGGTAGCGAGAGCCCCCGCGCTCGATCGCGACGACGCGCCCGGCCACCGGGCAGCGGTTCACGTGCACGTTGAAGACCGAGAGGAAGATGCCGATGCGCAGCGCCTTCGAGCCGTCGGCCCGTTCGATCTCGCCGACGTCGAGCACCCGCCCGTCGGCGGGCGCCACGACGCTGCGCTCGTCGCCGGCGATCTCACGCCGGGGGTTCCGGAAGAAGAACGCCACGAACACCGCGAGCGCCATCAGCGCGAAGCCCAGCGCCGTCGCGCCCAGCATCCCCGCCACGCCCGCCAGCGCGAGGGGCGCCACGCCCAGGACGAGGGCGTCGCGCACGACGGGCGCGGTGAGGCGCTCGGCGAAGATCGGCTCCGCGGGCGAGGCCTGCGGCGGCGGCGTCGCCGCCGGCTCGGGTGCCGCTTCGCTCACGTCAGTTCCGGGTGCGGTCCACGAGAAGCTTCTCCTTCAGCCACGGCATCAGGCTCCGCAGTCGGGCGCCGACCTCCTCCAGCGGATGCGCGCGGGCCCGCTCGCGTAGCGCCTCGAAGGCGATGCCGCCGGCCTTGTTCTCGAGCACCCATTCCCGCGCGAAGCGCCCGGACTGGATCTCGGCCAAGACCTCCCGCATGCGCTGCTTCACGGATTCGTCGATCACCCGCGGCCCGCGTGTGAGGTCGCCGTACTCCGCGGTGTTGGACACCGAATAGCGCATGTCCGCGATGCCGCCCGCGTAGATCAGGTCCACGATGAGCTTCACCTCGTGGATGGTCTCGAAGTAGGCCATTTCGGGCGAGTAGCCGGCTTCCACGAGCGTCTCGTAGGCGGCGGTCATGAGCGAGGTGAGGCCGCCGCAGAGCACCACCTGCTCGCCGAACAGATCCGTCTCCGTCTCCTCCCGGAAGGTCGTCTCGATGATGCCGGCTCGCCCCGCCCCGATGCCCTTCGCGTAGGCCAGCGCCACCTGGAGCGTGTCGCCGGACGGATCGGCGGCCACGGCCACGAGCGACGGGACGCCCCGGCCCTCCTCGTAGTGCTGGCGCACGGTGTGGCCGGGGCCCTTGGGCGCGACCAGGAAGACGTTCACGCCTTCGGGCGGGTGGATGAAACCGAAGTGGATGTTGAAGCCGTGGGCGACGGCCAGGTAGTTGCCGCTCTGGAGCTGCGGCTCGATCTCCTCGCGGTAGATGTCGGCCGCGGTCTCGTCGGGGAGCGTCAGCATCACGATGTCGGCCTGGCTGGCGGCCTCCGCCGGCGTCAGCACCCGCAGGCCCGCCGCCTCCGCCTTGGCCCACGAGGGCGACTGCTTGCGCACCCCCACGACCACGGAGAGGCCCGAGTGGTTCAGGTTCTGGGCGTGGGCGTGTCCCTGGCTGCCGTACCCGATGACCGCGAGCGTCCGGCCCTCGAGGCGCCCCAGATCGGCGTCCTTGTCGTAGTAGATATTGAGTGCCATCGCGGGTCGGTCCCTGTTGTCTTGGATCACCGCCGGTGTGCCGGGTAACGGGTAACGGGTAAGTATTGCGAATTCGCTGTGGAGTTGCGCCTTTAGCCGCGTTCCCGCGCCTTCAGCGCCCCCCGCCCGAGGGCCGGGGGGACTCGAAGCGCTCACCCGTGCGCTTGACCTCGGCCTCGGCGCGCCGCAGGTAGCGCGGCACGAGGTCGGCGGCGGCGACGCCGCCGCCCACGGCCAGCATCGCCGCACCGAGCGCCCCTATGTGCCGGGCTCGGGGCTCCCGCTCCGGCAGCGGCTGCAGCGCGACGCCTTCCCCCAGCCGCGCCCGGAGCCAGTCGCCGCAGACCCCGACCCCGTCGCCTACGAGCACGCAGTCCGGCGGCAGCCGCCGGGCCAGCGCCTCGCCCGTGTACACGCCCGCCGGCACGATCTCGCGCGGCAGCGCCGCGCCGGCGGCCAGGGCGTAGGCGGCGGCGTAGACCTCGCCGCGGCGGGCGTCGAGCATGGCGACCACGACGTCCCGGGGCTCCGTCGCCGTCCGGGCCAGCGCCGCCAGCGTCGGGACCGGCGCCACGCGGCGTCCGCTGCCAAAGGCGAGGCCCTTCACGGTCGCGATCCCCACCCGCAGGCCCGTGAAGGAGCCGGGGCCGACGGAGACGGCAAAGGCGTCGACGGCCGCGAGCGTGAGGCCGGCGCGCGCCAGCAGCGCGTCGAGCGCGGGGAGCAGCGTCTCGGCGGTGGTGCGGTCACCCGGCGCGAGCTCCTCGGCCACGAGGTCGCCGCCGCGCAGCAGGGCGACCGAGACGGCGCGAGTGGCGGTCTCGAAGGCGAGGAGCAGCGACGGCGGCGAGCCCACCCGCCGGGCGGCCCTACAGGCCGGACCCGGTCCGCAGCCAGTCGACCACCCGGGACCAGTTGCGGGCGATGTCGTTCCAGAAGGCCAGCCCCATGAGCAGCACGAGCATGGTGAGGCCCACCTGCTGCACGAGCTCGCGCGTGCGCAGCGAGAGCGGTCCGCGCTTGACGCCTTCGATGAGGAACAGCAGGGCTTGGCCGCCGTCGAGAATCGGGATGGGCAGCAGGTTCAGGATCCCGAGGTTGATGCTGATCAGAACCATCACGGCGAGGTAGGTCTGCCAGCCGCGCTGGAACGCGTTGCCCGCGATCTCGGCGATTCCGATCGGCCCCGCCAGCTGCTTGCGCGACACCTCGCCGGTGACGAGCTTGCCGAGGCCGCGCAGGAAGTTTCGGGTCATGTCGACGGTCATCCCCACCGCCCGCGGGAAGGACACGAAGGGGTTGCGCTCGCGGTCGAGGGCCACGGAGCCGGGCAGCGAGGCGGACTCGGCGGTGATGCCGACCATGTAGCGCTGCTCCTCGATTCCGAGTCCGACCTCGGCGGAGAGGAGCTCGGGCGCGATGGCGACTTGCTGGAGGCGACCGTCGCGCGCATAGACCAGCCGGAGCGTGCGCCCCCCGCTCGTTCGCACCGTCTCGGCGAAGGAGTTGAAGCTTCCCACGGTCTCGCCGTCGACCGAGAGGATGAGGTCGCCCGGCTCCAGGCCGCCGCGCGCCGCGGGCGAGCCGGGTGAGATGTCCGAGATCAACACGCTCGTGGGAACGACCCCGAGCGCCGAAACGTCGCCGAGACCCGGCAAGGAGACGTGGAGGCTTTCGCTCGCCTCTCCCTCGCCGCGCTCGACCTCGAGCGCGACCGCGACGCCCGTTCCGGCGGCCGCGTAGGCGCGGGCGAAGCCGTGCCAGTCCTCCACCGGCGCGCCCGCAACCGCACTCACCACGTCGCCGGGCTGCAGGCCCGCGGCGGCCGCCGCCGAGACCGCGTCGGGAATGCCGATCATGGCCCGGAGCCGGCTGTGGCCGAGGCCCAGCCAGCCTACCTCGCGGACCTGCCCAAACTCGTCCAGGGCCGAGCGCGCGCCGATCGTGAGCGCGATCTCGCGCTGCGCCCCGTCGCGCTCGGCGACGAGCGTCAGCGCCTCACCCGGGCGCGGGTAGACCGCCTCGTCCAGCTCGTCCCACCAGCGGATCCGCTCCCCGTCCAGCGCGACGATGCGATCGCCCGGCTCGAGGCTCGCCGTCATCGCCGGCGAGCCCGCCTCGACGACGCCGATCACGGCGTCGCGCCGATCGATCCCCACGGCGAGGGTTGCGACGAAGACCACCACGGGAAAGGCGAGATTCATCGCCGGCCCGGCGAAGACGATCGAGAGCTTCTGCCACAGCCGCTTGCCGGGAAGCGATTCGCCGGGGTGGGCCGTGACTTCGGCGTCGGCCGCCTCGTCCGGGTTCTCGCCCAGCATCTTGACGAAGCCGCCGAGCGGGATCCAGGCGAGCACGTACTCCGTTCCCCCGCGCGTCCAGGACAGGCGATGGCGCCCGAAGCCGATCGCGGGGCCGAAGCCCAGCGAGAACTTGAGCACGCGTACGCCGCACAGCTTGGCCGCGATGAAGTGCCCCGCCTCGTGCACGAAGATGAGCACGCTGAGCATCACGACGAAGGCAAACAGGTACGAGAGCACCATCACCCAGCGACCCTCTTCGCGCTCGCGAGCCACGCGCGCGCGCGGTCGCGGCCCCAGGCGTCTGCCTCGGCCACGTCCTTCAGGTCGCGCAACGCGACGGCGCCTGCGCGCGCCACGTGTGCATCGAGCACCGCGGCGTTGGCGGTGGCGATCGCCGGAAACGGGATCGCGCCGTCCAGGAAGGCCCCCACGGAGACCTCGTTGGCCGCGTTCAACACCGCGGGCGCCGCCTCGTCGGCGGCGAGCGCGGCGTAGGCCAGGTCGAGGCACGGAAAGCGCTCGCGGTCGGGCGCCTCGAAGTCGAGGCGGCCGAGGGCGGTCAGGTCGAGGCGCGGCAGATCCAGCGGGAGTCGCTCCGGATGGGCGAGGGCCACGGCAATCGGCACGCGCATGTCGGGCAGGCCGAGCTGGGCCATCACCGAGCCGTCCCGGAACTCGACCATGGAGTGGACGATCGACTGCGGGTGTACGATCACGTCGACGTGCTGCGGCAGCACGTCGAAGAGCCAGCGCGCCTCGATCACCTCGAGGCCCTTGTTCATCAGCGTGGCCGAGTCGATCGTGATCTTCGGCCCCATGTCCCAGTTGGGGTGGTCGAGCGCCTGCTCGACCGTCGCGCCCGCAATCCGCTCCGGCGACCACTCCCGGAAGGGCCCACCCGAGGCGGTCAGGATCAGGCGCGACACGTCCTCGCGCCGCTGGCCCGCCAGCGCCTGGAAGATGGCGCTGTGCTCGCTGTCGACGGGCAGGAGCGTCGACCCGCAGGCGCGCGCTTCGCGCAGCACCAGCGCCCCGGCCGTCACCAGAACCTCTTTGTTGGCGAGCGCGACGTCGCGCCCGGCGCGGATCGCGGCCAGCGTCGGGCGCAACCCGATCGCGCCCCCGAGGCCCGCCACGACCAGATCGGCGGGATGGGTCGCGACCGCGTCCAGGCCCTCGGCACCGCACTCGATGACGAGATCGTCCCGGTCCAGGCGTCGGCGCAGCAGGTCCGCGCACGCCGCGTCGGCCACCGAGACGAGCGCCGGTTCGAAACGACGCACCTGCTCCGCCAGCTTCTCGACGTTGCGGCCGGCGGCGAGCGCGACGACCCGGTACCGATCCGCGAAGGTCTCCGCCACGGCCAGGGCCTGCTCGCCGACGCTCCCGGTGCTGCCCAGCACCGCCAGCCTACGCATCGACGCCCTTCCCGCCGCGCACCTGGGCACCGGTCAGCCCGAAGCGGCGCTCGCGCGCCTGGTAGGCGAGCAGCGCCTCGACGAGGTCCGGCTTGCGGAAGTCCGGCCACATGAGGTCGGTGGTGTAGATCTCCGTGTAGGCGATCTGCCAGAGCAGGAAGTTCGAAACCCGGGACTCGGCGCCGGTTCGGATCAGGAGGTCGGGATCCGGCAGCTCGGCATCGTAGAGGTGTGCCGCGAAGGTCTTCTCGTCGAGGCTCTCCGGGTCGATCTTCCCGAGCTCGGATTCGCGCAGCAGCTTGCGCGCGGCGTCGACGATCTCCGCGCGCCC
>JAOTUO010000078.1 GCA_029863845.1 Myxococcales bacterium | reverse complement strand
CGCTGCGGGATCGGCCTCGGCCCCGCGCCCCGCGAGCGATGTCCTGAAATTCGGGGTTGACAGAGAGGCGAAAAAAAGACGAAAATTGAACTGTGCTCCGTTCCCCCTCGGACACGGCTCGTCGCCTCGACGCGTTGCTTCGCGACCTCGGCCCCCGGCTGCGCCGCGGGGGACGGCCCGCCGAGCCCCTCCCCCGCTTCCCGACGGGCATCTCCGATCTCGACCGGCTCCTGGACGGGGGCTTCCCGCGCGGGCGCCTCAGCGAGATCACGGGTCCCCTCTCCTCCGGCCGCACCTCCCTGGCCCTCTGCCTGCTGGCCCAGGCCACGCGGGCCGGAGAGGTGGTGGCCGTGATCGACGCCGCCGACGCCTTCGACCCCGCCTCGGCCGAGGCCGCGGGCGCCCTGCTCGACCGCGTGCTGTGGGCGCGCGCGCCGGGGTGGCGCGAGGCCCTGCGCAGCGCCGAGCGACTCCTCGAAGCCCGTGGCTTCGCCCTGGTTCTCCTCGACCTGCCCCCCGCCGACCCGCGGGCGAGCGCAGTCCCCGCGGTCTGGTTGCGGCTCGTGCGAGCGGCGGCGGGAACGGGAACGGCGCTCATCGTCCTGTCCGCGCAGCGCATGGCGGGATCTTCCGCCGAGCTCGCCGTCGAGCTGAGGGCGACCCGGGCACATTTCACGGGCACCCCCGCCCTGCTCCAGGGTCTGGAGATCGAGGCCGCGCTCGTGCGCCACTCGAGTGCGCCCATCCAGCGCAGCACCCGAGTGCACCTGCACCACTCCGCGGCGGCATGAGGGTTCCGTGCGCACGGCCTGCCTGCGGGTTTCCGAGCTTCCCCTCGCGGCGGAGCTGCGCGCCCACCCCGAGCTCGCGGACCGGCCCTTCGCCGTCGCGTCGAGCCCCGGTCCGCGGGCGGAGCTCGTCGCCGTCTCGGCCGAAGCCGCCCGCCGGGGCGTCCGGCGCCTGACGTCGGTCGCCCACGCCCGTGCGATCTGCGGAGACCTCCGTTTGCGCATCGCCTCTCCGGCCCTGGAGCAGGCGGCGCGCGCCGCCCTTCTCGACGCCGCGCTCTCCTTCTCGCCCCGCGCGGCACCCGCCCCCCGCGCCCCGGGCGCCTACGCGGCGGAAGCCGCGGTCCACCTGGACGCCTCGGGAGTGACATCGCTGTTCTCTTCCGAGCGAGGGTGGGCCACCGCCCTGGTCGCTCGCGCCGAGCAGCTGGGGCTGCCGGCCGCCGTCGCCGTCGCCTCCTCGCGCAGTGTGGCTCACCTCGCCGCCCGCCATCTGGCCGGCGGCGACTCGCTCGTCCTCCCCCCCGGCTCCGAGGCGGCCTTCCTGGCGCCTCTTCCCATCGATCTGCTCGATCCCGACGACGCGCTGGCAGAAGCCCTCACGCGCTTTGGAGTGCGCACCGTGCGCGACCTCCTGACGCTGCCGCGCCGAGCCCTGGCGGCTCGTCTCGGGCCGTCCGTGCTGCAGCTGATCGCGCGGGCCCGGGGTGAGGAGACCGAGCTTGCCCTGCCCGTGCCGCCCGGAGAGCGGTTGGCCGAAGCCATCGACCTGGAGTTCCCGATCGACCGGCTCGAGCCCCTGGCCTTCGTGCTCCGGGGCCTGCTCTCGCGGCTGCGGGACCGCCTCGAGGCCCGCCGTCTGGCCTGCTCGGACCTCTTTCTCGTCCTCGAGCTGGAGGCCGGCGGACGCGATGCGCGGCGCATCGGCGTGGCCGCCCCGACCCTCGACCTCCGGGTGCTGATGCGGCAGACCCGCCACGCCCTCGAGACGCACCCCCCGACGGCGCCGGTGGTGAGCGCTGCCCTCGAGAGCCAGGGCCGCCCGGTGAGGACCGACCAGCTCGATCTCTTCCGCCCCGCCGGTCCCCACCCGGCGGTGCTCGGACGCACCCTGGCCGAGCTGGAGAGCCTGTGCGGCAGCGGGCGCATCGGCGCTCCCGAAGCGGCCGACGACCACCGTCCCGACGCCTTCGGCCTGCGCCCCTTCCAGCCCGGTCGCGCTGCGGCACCCGGTCCCGCCTCCGACCCCGCCGCGCCCTTCCGAACCTCCCTCGCCGTGCGAGCCCTGCGCCCTCCCGTTCCCGCCGACGTGAGCGTCGTCCGCGGCCGCCCCGAACGCGTCCGCAGCGCGATCGCCAACGGCGAGGTGCTTTGCCTGGCCGGACCCTGGCGCACGACGGGCGGGTGGTGGTCCCGTGAGGAGCGCTTCGCCTACGACAGCTTCGACGTCCAGACCGGCGACGGCGTCGTCGCGAGGCTACGCTTCGACTACGTCCGCAAGGCCTGGCACATCGACGCCGTCTACGACTGACCCGCCCCTCTGCTCGTCTTCGGCTCGCTGGGCGGCCTGCCGCGGAATCCCCGTTCCGTTTGCGTTCGCCTTGACCCCGGAGGGGGGTGCCGGTACAAACACGCCACCACGAACGCGAGGACGCCCATGCCGGAACTCCGTCGCCTTCGGCCGCAGCCCGACGACCGAATCGCCTTCTTCCAGGGCTTCCTGAAACGACCCAAGGAGGTGGGCTCGATCCTTCCGAGCTCGCGCTTCCTCGAACGCCGGATCATCCGCGGCGCCGAGCTGACTCGAGCGAAGACGATCGTCGAGCTCGGGCCGGGCACCGGCGGCATCACGCGCGCCATCCTGCGCGCTGCGCAGCCCGACGCGCGCGTCCTCGTCATCGAGATCAACGAGCGCTTCGCGGAGGTCCTGAAACGGATGCACGACCCGCGCCTCATCGTGCATCAGGGCGACGCCTCCGACATCGCCGGGGCGCTCGCCGTCCACGGCCTCGGGGCGCCCGACGTGATCCTCTCGGGAATCCCCTTCTCCACCATGCAACGTCAGACGGGCCGCGAAATCCTGTACTCGGTGCACGATGCCCTGCAAGACGGTGGGATCTTCATCGCCTATCAGGTCCGCGACCGCGTCGCGAGCCTCGGCCGCGAGCTCTTCGGGCGCGCGCGCGTCCAGACCGAGATCCTCAACGTGCCGCCGATGCGCGTGTACTGCTGGCGAAAGGGAGAACCGAGGCCGGAAAGCAAGCGCCGCCGCCACCGGCTCATTCGGAGGGGGCGTCCGACTCCCCGCGCTTGATCTGTAGCGAGAGCCCGGCCCGTTCCTGGCGCCCGAGACCGCCCCGCACCACCGCTTCGACTCCGAAGCGATCCGTGATCTCGTCCAGCGCCCGGTTGAGCTGCGCCCGACGCGCGCCCGCTTCGAACAGGCCCAGCTGGCCAGCCGCCCGCGGGCGGAGATTCGTGACCCCCACGCCAATCAGACGCACCGCCTCCCTCGGCCGCGCACCCCCGAGCAGCCCGCGGGCGGCCCGCGCGATCGCCTCGCCGTCGTCCGTGGCGTCGGGAAGCGTCGTGCGGCGGGTCCGCAGCGGATAGCCGCGGGGGCCGGGCGAGCGCCGGCGCGCGAGCTTGAGCTTGAGGACGACGGTGCGAGCGCGCAGCGCGTCCCGGCGCAGGCGGCGCGCCACCGCCTCGGCGTGGGCGAGGATCGCGGATTCGAGCGTCGCACGGTCGTCGACGTCGCGCGGGAAGGTGTTCTCCTCGCTGTAGGAGACCGCCTCGCGGTACGGCTCGACTTCGCTCAGGTCTTCGCCGCGGGCCCGTGCGGCCACGCCGACGCCCCAGGCTCCCAGCAGGGACGAGACGCGCTGCGAGTCCGCCCCGGCGAGGTCGCCGATCCGGTGAAAGCCCGCCGCGGCGAGCCGGGCCTGCCCGACGGAACCCACGCCCCAGATGCGCGCTACCGGCAGCGGCGCCAGGAACTTGCCGACGTCCCCCGGCTTCACCTCGAGCAGGCCATCGGGCTTCGCCAGGTCGCTCGCGATCTTCGCGACCATCTTGACGGGCGCGATGCCGACCGACACCGCGAGCCCCGTCCGGCCGCGCACCTCCGCGCGCAGGCGGCGTCCGACTTCCGCCGGCGCGCCCAGCAGGCGTTCGCTTCCGCTCAGGTCGAGAAAGGCCTCGTCCAGGGACAGCCCCTGCACGAGCGGTGTGAAGCGGCGAAAGATCTCGAACAGGCGCTTCGATTCGCGGCCGTAGCGGCGCATGTCGCCGCTCAGGTAGATCCCCTCCGGGCACAGACGCCGCGCCTCTACCGTGGGCATGGCCGAGTGCACGCCGTAGCGGCGCGCCTCGTAGCTCGCCGCCGATACGACCCCGCGGTCTCCGGTCCCGCCGACGATCACTGGCTTGCCGCACAGCTCGGGCCGATCGCGCTGCTCGACGGACGCGTAGAACGCATCCATGTCCGCGTGCAGGACGACATGTCGCCTCGCCGGCATCGTGCGAGCGAGTCTACCGCGGTATCTTCGCACGCGATGGACGACGGCGAAGCGACCCCTGGCGCGGGCGAAGGCGCGCTCGCCGCGGGATTCCGCTGGGACCTCTCCGATCTCTACACGGGTCCGGACGACCCGCGCATCGACGCGGACCTCGACCGCGCGCTCGCCGATGCGCGCGCCTTCGAGGGCGGCTTCCGCGGCCGCGTCGCGAAGCTCACCGCGACGGAACTCGCCCGCGCCGTCGACGAGTACGAGACTCTACTCGAGCCGGTCTCGAAGGCCGCGGCGTACTCGGAGCTCCTGTTCGCCGCCGACACCGCCAGCGAGCGCCACGGCGCGCTCCTCCAGCACGTGCAGGAGCGGGCGACGGAGGTGCGGACGACCCTGCTCTTCTTCGAGCTCGAATGGGTCGCGCTCGACTCCGAATCCGTCGACGCGCTGCTCGGAGACCCCGCGCTCGCACGGCGGTGGCACCATCTCTCGGCCATGCGCCGCTACCGGCCCCACGTGCTGTCGGAGCCGGAGGAGCGGATCCTCGAGGAGACGGCGAACACGGGTCCGCGCGCCTTCGGCCGCTTCTTCGACGAGTTCGTCAGCTCGCTGCGCTTTCGCGTCGGCCGGAACGGCGAGACCGACCTGCTCGGCGAGGAGGAGGTACTATCCCGTCTCTACGATCCCATCCGCGCCGTGCGACGGGAGGCCGCGAAGTCGCTGACCGCCGGTCTGAAGGAGAACGCGCGCCCGCTGTCCTTCGTGTTCAACACGCTGCTCCAGCACAAGGCGGTCGAAGACCGGCTGCGCACCTTCGAGGCGCCCATGGCGGCGCGCAACCTGGCCAACGAGATCGACGGCGCCGGCGTCGAGTCCCTGCTCTCGGCCTGCGTGGCGCGCTTTCCCCTCGTCGCGCGCTACTACCGGCTCAAGGCGCGGCTCCTCGGACTCGCGCGACTCGAGGACTACGACCGTTACGCGCCGGTTTCCGCGGAGGCGGCGTTGCGGAGCTTCGAATCCGCCCGCCGCATCGTGATGGACGCCTACGGAGACTTCGCACCCGAGATGGCGGACGTGGCGGGGCGCTTCTTCGGCGAGCGCTGGATCGATGCCGAGCTGCGTCCCGGCAAGCGGGGGGGCGCCTTCTGCGCCTCGACGGTCCCGAGCGTGCATCCCTACGTGCTCCTCAACTACACCGGCAGGCTGCGCGACGTGATGACCCTGGCCCACGAGCTCGGGCACGGCGTCCACCAGTTCCTGGCGCGCGGGCAGGGCCTGTTCGAACAGGACACGCCGCTGACCACGGCCGAGACCGCGAGCGTGTTCGGCGAGATGCTCGTGTTCCGCCGGCTGCTGCGGGAAGAGACGGATTCCCGGGTGCGCCTGGGCTTGCTGTGCGGAAAGATCGAGGACGCGTTCGCCACCGTCTTCCGCCAGGTCGCGATGACCCGCTTCGAAGAGGCGCTGCACGCGGCGCGCCGCGGCGAGGGCGAGCTCCCCATCGAGCGGGTGAACGAGCTGTGGATGGAGGCGAACCGGCCGATGTTCGGCGACGCCGTCGAGCTTTCCGACGACTACGCCTGGTGGTGGCTCTACATCCCCCACTTCGTGCATTCGCCGTTCTACTGCTACGCCTACGCCTTCGGCGAGCTGCTCGTCCTCGCGCTCCTGCGGCGCTACGACGAGGAAGGGGCGGGCTTCGTGCCGCGCTACCTCGACCTGCTGCGCGCCGGCGGCTCCGACACGCCCCAGGCGCTGCTCGCCCGCATGGATCTGGACATCGCCGAGCCCGGCTTCTGGGACCAGGGGCTCGCGCTGCTCGAGGACCTCGTCGCCGACGCGGAAGCGCTCGCACCCTGAGGCGTCCGACGCGCCGGGTCCGGGATTGGCCCCCCGTCGTAGCCCCGATCGCCGTCCCGGTCCGCCTCAGAGGCCCCGCGCGATCTCGCTGGCGGCGCGCATTCCGCTGGCGACGGCGGCCTCCACGTACGGGCCGATCAGGTAGTCGCCCGCAAAGGCGAGCCGCGGTGAGCGGTCCATGCGGGTGAGGAAGCGCGAGAGGCGCGGCAGATGCCCCACTCCGAACTGCGGCAGCATCGCGGGCCAGCGGTGCACGACGCATTCGCGCGGTGCCAGCGTTCCGATCGGCGTGCGCGCCAGCCGGTCGACGACGAGGGCGCCGACCTCGGCGTCGGGCGCCTGCCACATCCGAGCCGACGCGCCGGGGTCGAGCACCGCGCTCACGAGGCCGGCACCGGGGGGCGCCGCACCCATCCGGTGGTGATCGACGATGAGACCGTTGAGATCCAGGCCCTCGCGTCGCGGGAACGCGACGCCGGACCACGGCAGCGCCGCGGGCGCCTTCTCGAGCAGCAGGTGCGCGACGATTCCCCGCGCGTATCGCACCTCCTCGAAGAAGCCGCGCTCGCTCGGCGTGAGCTTCGGGCACAGGCGCACCACCTCCGAGCCCGGCACGGCCGCGACCACAGCGTCGGCGATCGCGCTCCCCGGCCGCCCCCGCGCCCGGTAGCGGACGCGCGCACCGTCGGTCTCCGTCTCGATGGAGACGACCTCGCAGCTCGTCCGCACGGGTACGCGTCGGGCCAGCGCCCGCGTGACCCCGCCCAGGCCGCCGCGGAGGGACTCCTCGCGGAATCCCTGGGCCCGAAGGCGCAGGGCCAGCAGCGCGAAGGCCCAGGAGAGGTCCTCGGGCGCGCTGCCGAAGCGGGACGCGAACGCCGGCGCCAGCAGGTACTCGAGGTTCTCTTCGCCCAGCGTGCGCCGCACCCCGTCGGCGAGATCCTCGCCGTCGAGGGCCGCGGCGCGCTCCGGTCGCAGCGGATCGAGAACGCGCGCGTGGGCCAGAACCTCGAGCGCCAGCCGCGGCAGCCGCGCCCGGGCGCGCACCGACAGCAGCGTCGTCGTCAGCAACTCGAGCGGCGCGGTGAGATCGGCGCTGTGGAGCGCACCGTCGCGCAGCACCGCGCTGCGGGAGCGCGGCAGCGCGTACGCGCGGTCGCCGAGGCCGAGGGCAAGCACGACGCTGTGCCAGTTGCGATGGCCGCTGGCGACGGACCGGGCACCGCACTCGAGCGCGTAGTCGCCGCGGCTCTCGGTGCGCAGGCGACCCCCGGGCTCCGGCGCGCCCTCGAGCACCTCGACGTCGTGGCCGGCGCGGCGCAGGTGCCAGGCACAGGTGAGGCCGGCGACGCCGCCGCCCACGATCACGATGGATGCCACGCGTGGTCCCCCTCCGCGACGCCGACAGCATAGGCCGGACATGCCCTTGACAGAGAGCGAATAAAAAGCAAAAGTCGATCCGCATGCCCCCCGGTCCCGGCCCCGGTCGCAAAGGCCGCGCAGCGATCCGAAGGCGAGCGAAGTCGAACTCGAGCTACGTCGAGCTGCGCTGCCGCAGCAGCTTCTCGTTCCTCGAAGCCGCCTCCAACCCCGAGGACCTCGTCCGCTGCGCCGCGGATCTCGACTCCCCCGCCCTGGCCCTGGGCGACCGCGACGGCGTCTACGGCGCCCCCCGCTTCCACCGGGCCGCGCTCGCCGCCGGAATCCGCCCCATCGTCGGCGCCCAGGTAACCCTCGATGCCGGCACCGCGCCGGGCTCCCTGCTCCTGCTCGTCGAGTCCCGGCAGGGCTACCGCAACCTGTGCCGCCTGCTCACTCACGGCCATGCGAATCGCGCCAAGGGCGAATCTCTCGTCACGTGGGAGGAGGTCGACGAGCACGCCGCGGGCCTCGTCGCGCTCGCGCGCGGCGACCGCACGCTCTCGCCCGCGATCCTCGACCGCGCCCGCGCCGTCTTCGGGAGCGGCCGCCTGTGGGTCGACGTCTCCCGCCACCTCGGCCGCGCCGCCGAGGCCGAGAGCCGCCGGGCGGCGGCCCTGGCGGAGGCGCGGCGGGTTCCCGTGGTCGCCACCAACGACGTCGCCCACGCGCGGCCCGAGGGCCGGCGCCTGCTCGACGCCCTCACCTGCCTGCGTCTCGGAACCACCCTCGACCGCGCAGGCCGCCGGCTCGCGCCCAACGCCGAGCGGCACCTGCGCCCGCCGCGCGAGATGGCCGAGCGCTTCGCCGATCGTCCCGAGTGGCTCCGCGCCAGTGTCGAGATCGCCGAGCGCTGCGCCTTCACCCTCGAGAACCTCGGCTACCGCTTTCCGGAGTTCCCGGTTCCCCGCGGCGAGACCCAGGCCGCGTGGCTGCGAAGCCTGACCTTCCGCGGCGCGCGCGAGCGCTACGGCACGTCCCTCCCCGCGCGGGTCCGCACCCAGCTCGAGCGCGAGCTGGCCGTGATCGAAAAGCTCGACCTGCCGGGCTACTTCCTCATCGTTCACGACATCGCGCGCTTCGCGAAGGCGCAGCACATCCTCGCCCAGGGCCGCGGCTCCGCCGCCAACAGCGCCGTGTGTTACGCCCTGGGCATCACCGCCATCGACCCGATCGCCATGGACCTGCTCTTCGAGCGCTTCCTCTCGGAGGAGCGCGGCGAGTGGCCCGACATCGACCTCGACCTGCCCTCGGGCGAGCCGCGCGAGAAGGTCATCCAGTACGTGTTCGCGAAGTACGGTGAGCGCGGCGCCGCCATGACGGCGGTGGTGATCAGCTACCGCACGCGGCTGGCCGTGCGCGAGATGGGCAAGGTGCTCGGCATGGAGCCCGACGCCATCGACCGCCTCGCGAAGCTGATCTCGAGCCTCGAGCACCGCGACGACCTCGAAGCGCTCTCCGCCACCCTGCGCCAGGCGGGCGTCGACCCCGCGGCCCCGCGCATCGCCGCGCTCCTCGACCTGGCGGAGAGCGTCCGCGGGCTGCCCCGCCACCTGGGCCAGCACACCGGCGGCATCGTGATCGCCGCGGGGCCGCTCGACGAGATCGTGCCCATCGAGCCGGCGCGAATGGCGAACCGGCGCGTGGTGCAGTGGGACAAGGACGACTGCGCGGACCTCGGCATCATCAAGATCGACCTCCTGGGCCTCGGCATGCTGGCCGCGCTGGAGGAGACGATCGCGCTGGTGCGCGCGCACGAGCGAACGGACCTCGACCTCGCCCACCTCCCCCCGGACGACCCGGCGACCTACGCCATGATCCGTCGCGCCGACACCATCGGCGTCTTCCAGATCGAGAGCCGCGCCCAGATGGCGACGCTCCCGCGCATGAAGCCCGAGCGCTTCTACGACCTGGTGGTGGAGGTGGCCATCATCCGGCCGGGTCCGATCACGGGGCAGATGGTGCACCCCTACCTCGACCGGCGCGCGGGGCGCCAACCGGTCGTCTATCCCCACTCCTCTCTCGAGCCGATCCTGGAGCGCACCCTCGGCGTGCCGCTCTTCCAGGAGCAGCTGCTGCGCATCGCCATGGTGGCGGCGGGCTTCACCGGCGGCGAGGCCGAGGAGCTGCGGCGCGCCATGGGCTTCAAGCGCTCCGTAGAGCGGATGAGCCGGATCGAGCAGCGGCTCGTCGAGGGCATGCGCGCCCGGGGGATCGTCGGCCGGGCGCAGGAGGAGATCCTGCGCGGCATTACCTCCTTTGCGCTCTACGGCTTCCCGGAGTCCCACGCGGCCTCCTTCGCGCTGATCGCCTACGCCTCCGCCTACCTCAAGGCGCACCACCCCGCCGCCTTCGTCACCGGGATCCTCAACGCCTGGCCCATGGGCTTCTACGGCCCCGCCACGCTCGTGAAGGACGCGCAGCGCCACGGCGTCGAGGTCCGCCCCATCGACGTCGCCCACTCGAGCTGGAAGTGCACCCTGGAAGCGGAGTCGAACAGCGAGCGCCGCGAAGCGGCGCGCGCAGCGAGCCCTAGGCGAGCGGAGTCGAACAGCAAGCGCCGCGAAGCGGCGCGCGCAGCGAGCCCGCAAGGCCGAAGGCCGCGCAGCGAGGCGCAGCCGAGCGAAGTCGGACGGGTCCGACTCGGGTTGCGATACGTCGCCGGGCTGCGGCAGGAGACCGGGGTCGCCATCGAGTCCGAGCGCCGGCGCGCCCCCTTCGCGAGCAGCGCCGACCTCGCCCGGCGCGTGGCGCTGCGCCGCGACGAACTCGACACGCTGGCGGAGCTCGGCGCGCTCGCCTCCATCGACTCCGGGGCCCGCACGCGGCGCTCCGCCGTGTGGCAGGCCGCCGCCGTGGAGCGCGACCGCCGCTCCCTCTTCGCGGGCGCCTCCCCCGTTCCTGCGGGACCTTCACCTCTCGGCGAGCTGTCACCGCTGGAGACGACCCTTGCCGACTACCGCCTCAGCGGGCTCACCACCGGCCCGCAGATCATGGAGCACCTGCGACCGCAATTGCGCGCGCGCGGCGTGCTCAGCGCGGCGGAGCTGCGCGGGGCTCGCGACGGGCGCTTCGTCCGCACCGCGGGCCACACCATCGTGAGGCAACGCCCCGGAACGGCGAAGGGCTTCTGCTTCCTCACCCTCGAGGACGAGACGGGCACCGCCAACGCCATCCTCACCCCGCAGCAGTTCCGGCGCTTCCGCGTGCCGCTGCACACCGCCTCGATCATCGAGATCGCGGGCCCCCTCCAGAGCGCCGAGGGTGTGATCCACGTGCGCGTGCGCGAGCTTCGCCCCCTGGTCGCTCGCGACGCCCTGCCCCCCTCCCACGACTACCGCTGAAGCCCGAGACCCACCCCGGGAAGCCAAACCGGGTTAGAATGGAACCCCACGGGGAGCCTCCGCCTTCGGCGGCTCAGTACCGGCGACAGGACGGGTGGAGAAGGCGGATGCGAAGCGCAGAGCCGGGGACGAGACGCGCCGCCGCGTGCGCCCGGGGGGTGGTCTTCGCGCTGTGGATCGCGGCCGCTCCCGCCGCGGCCCTCCAGCTCGACAACGAGCGGAACAGCTACCCCGTCAGCGAGTTCGTCGTCGAGTACGCGCTCGACCATCCGGACCATCCTCCGATCGGGCAGGTCCTCGATCTCGAGGTCGGTCTGCGCGCCACCGAGCGGGGCTTCGTGGCGCCGCGGCCCGTGGACCGCACCTACCGCATGAAGCTCTCGTCGCTCCCGCAGAACGCGCGTTTCTTCCCCAGCGCGCTCCAGCACATCAACTGGTACATCGTGCTCAACTACAGCCGCCGCGGGCTCGACGGCATCTTCGTCACCGTCCCCGAGATCGAGCCCGGGACCGGCCGGGATCTGCGCGAAGAGGGCAACACGAAGCTGCGCCTGCGCATCTGGACGGGGCGCACCGCCGACGTCGCGACCCTCGCCGACGGCGACCGCTTCGGCCGGCTCGGCGTGGGCGAGCGCACGAACCACCCGGCGCACGAGTGGATCCTGGCGCTCTCCCCGGTGCAGCCCGGAGGGAAGCAGGACCTCCTGCGCATCGGGGAGCTGAACGACTATGCCTTCGCGCTGAGCCGCCATCCTGGGCGGCGCGTCGACGCCGAGTTGTCGCCGGGTCCCCAGCCCGGGACGACGAAGGTCGTCTACCGCGTGGCCGAGAACAAGCCGTGGCTGGTCTACGGCCAGTACTCGAACACGGGCACCAGCGCGACCACGAAGAACCGCCAGCGCTTCGGCTTCAGCCACAACCAGCTTCTCGGCCGCGACGACAGCCTCCGCCTCGACTACGTCACGGGCGACTTCGACGAGGTCCACGGCATCACCGCTTCCTACGACACCCCGTTCACGCTGCGGGCACCCCGGTGGCGCGGGAAGGTCTTCGGCGGCGCGAGCCGCTTCGACGGGACGGACGTCGGATTCTCGCTCGCGGGCTTCGCGGGCCGGGAGTGGGCGGCCGGGGGGCAGGTCGCCCACAACACCTTCCAGAGCGGCCAGCTCTTCCTGGACGTGCAGGCGGGTGCCCGCTGGCAGTGGATCGAGGTGGAGAACGATCTCCTGGGGACGAAGGGAGACTCCAACTTCCTGCTTCCGAATCTCGGCGTGGTCGCCAGACGCGACACGAACACCTCGGCCCTCCAGGCCAGCTTGAACGTCGAGGGCAACCTCGGCTCCCTGGCGAATACCGCGAGCGGGGTGGACCTCGACGTCCTCGGCCGCATCGACGCCGACCGGAGCTTCGCCATCCTCCAGTGGGACGCCGCCTTCTCGTTCTACCTGGAGCCGCTCGTCAACCGCGGTGCGTGGCTCGACCCGAACACGCCCCGGAGCTCCACACTCGCGCACGAGCTGGCCTTCGGGCTCAAGGGGCAGTGGGCCTTCGACTTCCGGCTGGTCCCGAACTTCCAGCAGGTGGCCGGCGGCCTCTACACGGTGCGCGGCTACCCGCAGTCGGCGACGGCCGGCGACACGGCGGTGATCGGCTCGGCCGAGTACCGCTTCCACCTGCCGCGCCTGTTCCGGCCGGACCCGAAGCCCCCGGAGCTCCCCGTGATGGGCACGTTCCGGGCGCGCCCGCAGCAAGTCTGGGGCCGCCCGGACTGGGACCTGATCTTCCGGGTGTTCTTCGACGGCGGCTACGTGCACCCGAGCAGCGGACTGGACTTCGAGACGAGCGAGTCGCTCATGGGGGCCGGCGGGGGCATCGAGCTTCAGCTCCTGCGCAACCTGAGCCTCCGCTTCGACGCCGCCGTCGCCCTCTCCGATCTGAGCGACGGGACCACCGAGGTCGGTGATTCAGAGTTCTACGTGGTCGGGACGGTGCTCTACTGATGCGGTCCCAGGCAGCCCGCGAGTCCACGGTCCTGGCGCTGGTCGCGCTGCTGGTGACGCTGCCGGTGATCCCTGCCGGCCAAGCCGCCCCACGCGGCGACCGGGTCGTGCGCGGCACGGTGGACGTCGTGCGCGACGGGTCGCTCACCCAGATCACCGCCAGCGACGGCGCCATCATCGACTTCGACGGCTTCGACATCTTGGCTCACGAGACGGTGCGATTCCTCCAGCCCAGCGAGGCGGCGAGGGTCCTGAACCGCGTCCTCGGGCCCGACGCCACCCGCATCGACGGCTCGCTCATCGCCAACGGGCAGGTCTACATCGTGAATCCCTCCGGCGTCTTCTTCGGCGGAAGCGCCGTGGTCGACGTGGGCCGCCTCGTCGCCGCGGCCGGCCATCTGAGCGACGACGACTTCGCCGCTGGGATCGATCGCTTCACGGGGCTCTCGGGCCCCGTCGAGAACCTCGGAACGATCCAGGGCCACGCGGTGAGCCTGCTGGGTCGGACCGTCGCAAATCACGGCTCGGTGATCGCGGCCGACGGCATGATCGCCCTGGTGGCGGGCGAGGACGTCTTCCTGGGCTCCGTGGACGGACGCGTGCTCATCCGGGTGGACGGCCCGGCGCCGGGCTCCGACCCCGACCCCTGGGGCGTGCAGAACACCGGCCTGCTCGACGCCGGGCGGGGCGAGGTGAACCTCACGGCGGGCGACGTCTACTCCCTCGCCGCCAATCACTCGGGGATCGCGCGCGGGAGCCACGTCCGCATCGCCGGGGGCGCCGGCGGCCGGGTCGAGGTGGCCGGCGACATCGACGCCTCGAACGCGAGCGGCGTCGGCGGGAGCATCGACGTGCTGGGCGAGGAGGTCGTGGTGGGCGACGCCTCGATCGACGCCTCCGGCGCCGCCGGCGGCGGCGAGATCCGGATCGGCGGCGATTACCAGGGGAAGGGCGAGGTGCCCACGGCGCGCCGCACGGCCGTGAGCTCCGACGCCGAGATCCGCGCCGACGCCACCGAAGCGGGCGACGGCGGCCGGGTCATTGTCTGGGCCGACGAGGTCACGGTCTTCCACGGCGAGATCAGTGCGCGCGGCGGCGAGCAGAGCGGCGACGGCGGCTTCGCCGAGGTGTCGGGCAAGGAGCGACTCGTGTACCGCGGCCTCGCCGACCTGCGCGCGCCGGCGGGCGCGACCGGCACGCTGCTCCTCGACCCGGAGAACCTCACGATCCTCAGCGGCGACGGCGCGCCCTCCGGCGGATCGCTCGACGACCTGCTCGAGCCGCAGGACGGCGTG
>JAOTUO010000077.1 GCA_029863845.1 Myxococcales bacterium | reverse complement strand
ATCCCGAGCTCGGGAAAGGTCGGGGTGCGGCCCAGGATCTCGAGAATGCGCGCGTAGTCGGCGTCGCTGAGGCCATGCTCCCGGGCGAGGTCCAGATCGACTCGCGGGTCCGTCACCGCCGACCTCTCGCGCCGCGCACGGCGTCGACCAGCGAGCCCAGGATCGCGAGGCCATCGACACCGCCGATCGCCGCCTCCACGGCGTGCTCGGGGTGCGGCATCAGGCCGAAGACATTGCCGGCCTCGTTCGTCACGCCGGCCACGCCGGCGAGCGACCCGTTGGGATTGGCGGCTGCGGTCGGCGTCCCGTCGGCCTCGCAGTAGCGCACCAGCACCTGGCCGTTGCGCTCGAGCCGAGCGAGCACTTCGGCCTCCGCGAAGTAGGCGCCCTCGCCGTGCTTGATCGGAAGCCTCAGCACGTCCCCCGCCCGCGCCCGCGAGGTGAAGGGCGGCGCAGCCCGCTCGACCCGCACGTGAACGAAGTCGCACACGAAGTGGAGATGGTGGTTGCGGACGAGCACGCCCGGCAGCAGCTCCGCCTCGCACAACACCTGGAAGCCGTTGCAGACGCCGAGCACGGGCCCGCCCGCCTCCGCAAAGCGGCGCACGGCGGCCATGATCGGCGAGAACTTCGCCATGGCCCCGCAGCGGAGGTAGTCGCCGTACGAGAAGCCCCCCGGGCAGACCACGGCCGTGGTTCCAGAGGAGAGCTCGGACCGCTTGTGCCACACGAGCTCGGTCTCGGCGCCCAGGACGCCCTTCAGCGCGAAGCGCATGTCGCGGTCGTCGTTCGAGCCCGGAAACTGCACCACCGCGAGCAAGGGAATACCTCGGAAGCCGCGCTGGGAAGCCGGTTGCGGACTCCCCGGAAGTTGGCGTTCTCTGGGAAAGGGAGCATCGCAAGGGTACCCGCGCTCCCGCTCGCGAACAACCGAAGTCCCGACGGCCCGCCGCCCCGGAGCGGCGGGCCACGGTCAGGAAACGGAGTTTCTCCTGAGCGGTAGCCGGCGGCTCGCCACGAGGGCGAGCCAGCCGGCGAGCGCGACGGCGCTGGCGGCGAGCCCGAAGCGGCGCACCGCGGGCGCCCGGTAGCGGAGCTCGACGAGCGTCTCGCCGGCGGGCACGTCGATGTCGATCGAGCCGTCCTCGTTGGCCTGCCACTCGGCCGACCGGCCGGAGAGCTCGAGCCTCCAGCCGGGAAAGGCCCAGCGCGCCAGGCGCAACGACGTCGGCTCGGCGGCGCGCACGCTCAGCCGGATGTGCGAGCCGGCGTCCCGGAGCACGACCACGTCGGCGGCCCCCCCGACCCGCACCACCGGACTTTCCCGGGGGCGTCGTGTCTTCCACACCTCGGGATTGGCCGCGCGCGGGAGGTACTCGTCCAAGACGGTCACGGACCGCCCGTCGCGCCGGATCGCCTCCGGGGTCAGCAGCTGAGGCAGCCGCGTTCGCAGTTGAGGAAGGATCGGGCGCGATTGGGCGAGCAGCGGGAGCGCGTTCAGAACACAGAGGGCGAATACCGCCAGCTCGATCGTCACGCGCAGACGCGGACGCGCTCCGGCCAGCGATCCGGCGAAGGCCAGCGCGGCCGCCAGCGCGGTCACGAGCGCCAGCGGACCGATCCAGCGCCACGGGAACTGGAACAGCGGCAGGAGCGGCGCGCTTTCCCAGACGACGGTGCTCGCGCGCGAGGTCAGGAACAGGAAGACCACGGCGGCCCCGAGGACCCCGACGAGCAGCCGGCGACGCGGATCGTCGCGGAGGCGGAACGCCACGGTGATCGCCGCCAGCAGCGCGGCGGGTGTGACGAGCCCGGTGGCGTAGAAGGGCCCGTAGCCGAAGATCGCCCCACCTGCGGGGAACTGTCGGTGGAAGTCGAACTTGCCGCGCAGCAGGTCCTCCGTGCGAACCCACGAGGTGAGCGAGACGGCGGGCAGCCAGAAGAACGCGGTGAGGGCGAGACCGAACCCGAGCGCCGCTCCGAGGACCGCCCAGGTTCGGCCCGAACGACCCGGCGGGTACAGCACGAGACCGGCTCCCAGCGCGAGGCCGACCGCGACCAGCGCCGTCAGATTGTGCGAGAGGATCGTGAGCGCGAGCCCGCCGGAAACCAGCGCGAACGCCGCCCGCGGCCGCGCGCCCGCGCGCAGCACGCCTTCGAGGACGATCGGCACGAAGCACAGCGCCGCGAACTCCGCGTCCGCGTTGCGCAGCAGCTTGTCGCCCAGCAGATAGGGGTGCAGGAGAGCGACGTAGACGCCGACCCGGACCGCCGCAGCCGCGACCTCGTTGGCCGGCCCCACCCCCGCCGGCCACGCGCACGCGCTCGCGATCATCCGGCGTGTCGTGACGACGGAGACGACCGTGAGCAGGACGAGCAGGAGTGCCGCGCCCGCAGCGACCGAGTCCAGCGCCCAGGCGAAGAGCGCCGCACCGGCCGAGAACAGCGGCGCGTAGAACAGGAACACCGGCGACCCGTAGCCGCCGTAGAGATTCTCTCCCCAGGACGGCGGCAGCTGACCCGCCGCGAGCGCCGCCCGGTACTCGGCGACCCGCACCAGCTCGAAGACCCAGTCGTGCCCCCGCGGAAAGCCGTCGCGGACGAGCGGCCAGCACGCGATCGCGCACGCGACCCACGGAAGTGCCAGCAGCGCGTTGCGTCGTGCCAAGAGCGTTCCCCGGGCGGTCTCCGGTGCGTTATCGTGGCGGAGCCCGCCACCCCAGGCGGGGTTATCGCACGTTATCGGAGCCCATGCCGTCCACGCGAGGGCGATGAGCGGGTCCGAAGCGCCGGGGAGAATCCAGTGCGCCGCCGTGCTCGGCGCGTCTTGCGGGTAGCGAGGGGAGCTTCGTGAGGTCGCGAACAGCGCGATCGTCCAGAATTCTCGCGATCGGATGCCTGCTCGTCCTGGTCGGCGCCGGGCTGACCCGGATGCTGACCGACGACACCCGCATCGGCCTGCTGGTCTGCTCCGCCCTGGGCTGCGTTCCCCTGCTGGCCTATCTGGTGTGGCTCGCCTGGAGGCGGCGCGGCGCCACCCCGCAACCGGGCGGCCCGCGGCCGGGGAGATGGGACCGACGGAGCCTTGCAGGTCTCGGCCTGCTCCTGGGCGCGATCTGCATCCTGTTGCACCAGTCGTTGTTCCTCGGACGCGGTCTGGTTCCGGTGGACGGAATCACCGCCTACGATCCCTGGCGCGCCGAGCTCGGCCGGAGCGTATCGAACCGGCTGCTCGCGGATCAGTTTCTCGAGCTGATCCCCCAGCAGCAGTTCCTGCACGACCACCTCGTCCGCGGCGAGCTTCCGCTCTGGAATCCCGGCCTGGCCGGCGGGCTACCGAACGTCGCCTCGATGCAGAGCGCGCCGTTCTTCCCGCTCAATCTGCTGCTGTCTCCGCTGGACCCCTTCGCCTCCCGCGGCTTCTCCGCGCTCGTGAAGCTCTTCCTCGCCGGCCTCTTCACGTTCTTCTACATGCGCCGCGTGGGGACTTCGCGCAGCGCCGCGACGCTCTCGGCAATGGCCTTCGCACTCTCCGGCTTCATGATCGTGTGGCTCGGGCACCCGCACAGCAACAGCGCGATGTGGCTGCCGCTCCTGCTGTACCTGATCGAGGGCGAGTTCGCGCCCGCCGGCGGGCGCGAAGCCCGGCGGCCGCGCGGAAGTCCCTTGCGGACCTGGCTCGGCTTCTCCGTGGCCTACGGGGCGATGCTGCTCGGCGGTCATCCGCCGACGATCGTCCATGTCAGCGCCTTCATCGGCCTGTACTTCGCCTTCCGGGTCGTCTGCCGCCGCCGCGACGCCATCACGGGCCGGCGCGTCGCGCGCTTCGGCGCGGCGCTGGCGTGCGGAATCCTCCTGGCCGGCGTCCAGCTTCTGCCCTTCCTCGAGTACACCCTGCACAGCTCAGCGGCAGCGTCTGCGGCGGCGCTCGGCCGTTCGTCGCTGCACCTGCCGCCCCAGGCGCTGATCTCCTTCCTGCTCCCCTACGTCGCCGGCAGCCCGGTCACCGGCTTCGAACAGCTCGCCGGCCACCTGGATCTCCTGCGCGTGCACAATTTCAACGGTCGCACCGGCTTCTTCGGAGTGACGACGCTCTACCTGGGCCTGCTCGCGATCGTGCTGCGGCGGGAGCGGATCGTGATCTTCTACGGGCTGCTGGCTCTCGCCGGCCTCTGCGTGATCTTCGGACTGCCCCCGCTGCCCCGGCTGATGGGCGCGCTGCCCGTGCTGCGGAACATCGACCACACGCGGCTCCTGTTGATCGTCGGCTTCGCGGGATCCGTGCTCGGCGGATTCGGTCTCGACCGCCTGGGATCGGCGCGGGCGGAGCGCCGGCGCACGCTCGCCTTCGTCGTCACGTGGCTCGCCGCCACCGTGCTGCTGGGCTGGCTGTGGATCCGGCTGCGTTCGCCCCTGAACGAGCCCGCGGCGTTCGCCTTCGTCGCCCGGCAGGTCTCGGTCTTCCTCGCCGCGCTGCTGGTCGTGACGCTGACGACGCTGGCAGCCGGTCGGAAGCGTCGCGCGAGAAGCCTCTGCCTGGCGGCGCTGACCCTCGAAATGCTCTGGTTCGCGTACGACTACAATCCGAGCATCGAACGCCGGCTGTACTACCCGGAGACCCCAGGTATCCGCGTTCTGAAGGCGGACGCTTCGATCTTCCGCGTCAGCGCTCTGGGGAAGGTCCTTCCGGCGAACAGCGGCCTGGTCTTCGGCCTGCAGGACGTCCGCGGGCGCGACTACATGTCGGTCCGGAGGTACGAGGAATTCATCCGCGGCGAGGCGGGCGACTTCCAGTTCATGAACTGGACCTCCGAGCTGCCCGCGACCACCCTGCTCAACGTCAAGTACCTGGTGACGAACCGGGACGTGGAGCTTCCCGAGCCGTGGTTCCGGCGCATCCACCACGAGGAGGTCTCCGTCTACCGGGTCGAAGCGTACGTCGAGCGCGCACGGATCGTGCGCCGCTACGAGGTCGTGCCCGATGCGCGCGACCTGCTGGCGCGGGTGCGCTCGCCCGGGTTCGACCCGCGCGAGGCCGTCCTGCTGGAGCGGGCGCCTCCGCCTCCCCCCGAGCGACCGGGAAGCGCGCGCGACGCGGTCCGAATCACCGAATACGCGACGGATGCCGTCACGATCGAAGCGGCCCTCGAAACGCCCGGGTTCCTGGTCCTCTTCGACACCCACTTCCCGGGCTGGAAGGCCTACGCAGGAGAGGACGAGATCGACCTCTACCGCGCGAACTACGCGTTTCGCGCCGTCGCGCTCCCGGCCGGCGAGACCCGGGTGCGGTTCGAATATCGGCCCTGGAGCTTCACGGTCGGCCTGTCGCTGTCGCTGATGTCCGCCATGCTGCTGGGCTTCGGCGCCTGGAGCGCGTCCCGCCGCGGCGAATCCGGCGCGAACCCCTGATCGGAGTCACGGCCCGGCTCGCCGTCAGGTGCGTGGGCGAGGGCCTCCAGGATCGCTTCGCCCGCGACGCGCATGCCCTCGGCATTCCAGTGGGCGTCGCTGCGGTAGTAGAGCGACTCGGGTTTCCGGGCCGGGTCGGCGAAGGTCGACCGCAGGTCGAGGATCGAGAGGCCGGCGCCGTCGAGCCCGACGAGCAGGCGGTCCACGAGTCGCGAATCGTCGGAGCTGCCGCTCAGGACCGTCGTCTTTGCGGGGATCAGGACCAGCAGCAGGCGGATTCCGTGGGCGCGAGCGATCTCGGCGGCGTCCAGAACGTGGGCGAGCACGTTGCCGGGGATCTCCTGCTCCCCGCGGCCCTGCTCGCGGCGCCGGCGCGAGGCGCTCGTGAGGCTGCGGGTGAAGCCGTAGGCCCCGGGAAGTTGGCGGCGGATCCACCGCACCCACGCGGACGCACTCACGGGCGGCCCCGCCCAGGTGCCCGAGTGGTAGCTGAACCAGTCGAGTCCGGAGGCCTGCCATTGCTCGAAGTCGATGGCCTCGCGGAAGTCGTTCTCGAACACGCCGTACACCACCCAATCGGGCCGCTGCGGCGCCGCGTAGGCTTCCAGGATGCGATTGTACTGCGGTGGCGAGTGCCGGTGCATCGCCATGTTGTAGTAGAAGAGGCCGCGCTGTCCGAAGAGCTCGTGAAAACGGTAGGCGGCGTCGTGCACGAAGGAGTCCCCGAGACCGATGACGTTCACGCGCCGCCCCTCGGACCGCCACGCGATCGCGCGCGGGTGGTTGCGGAATCCGTCCGGGTCCGTCGAGAGCGGCTCGACGATCTGGTCGTTCCACGGCAACAGGACGCCGTCGCTCACGTCGATGCCGCCCCGCCACAGGAAGCCGACGTCGGGATGCAACGCGAGCTGCGACTGCACGGCGAGCAGCCGCGGCCCCGGGACGTACGGCGTGTCTCCGAAGCGCGATCGGAGGAAGAGCTCGGAGGCGACCAACGGCAGGGCGAGCGCGACCGAGATCGGCAATACGCGCAGCAGCGTTCGGGTGGACGCACTCATGGCCGGTGGGAGCCGGGGGGCAGGGTACCGCATCTCAGACGCGGTCCCGAGCAACGCCGCGCTCCCGCGCCACGCTATGCTGCCGTACTCGGTGCAGTGCGGCGGGCGGCACCACCGACGCGCAAGATCCTTGTCGGGGGGTGACGGTTGCGGCTCGGCAACGATGCTCTCGCTCTCGCGCTGCCGGCCACCCTGGCTGCCGTCCTCCTCCTGGCCAACCTCGGCGACCGCCTTCTGTGGCAGGACGAGGCCCAGACCGCGCTCATCGCCCGGACGATCCTCTCCCACGGGATCCCCCTCGGAAGCGACGGCACGAACTACTTCTCCCAGGAGCTCGGCCGCGAATACGCGCAGAACCACGTCTGGAAGTGGCATGCATGGCTTCCCTTCTACGCGGTCTCCGCCTCGTTTCTCGTCTTCGGCACCAACACCTTCGCCGCGCGCCTGCCCTTCGCGCTGTTCGGCATCGCCACCGTCATCCTGACCTACGCCACGGCCCGGACGCTGTGGCGGGACCGCCGCGCCGCCGCGGCCGCCGCCGCGATGCTGGCCGTCTGCGTCCCGTTCCTGATCCTGAGCCGCCAGTGCCGCTGGTACGCCTTCGCGACCTTCTTCTCGCTCCTGGGACTCTACGCCTACGCCGGGCTGCGGCGCGGGGCGCACCGTCGGGCGTGGCTGCTGTTCGGGGCCCTGACCCTGCTCTTTCACTCCCACTACCTCTACGCCGCAACGCTCCTGGCGACGCTGTTGCTGCACGCGGGGATTTTCGAGCGCGAGAAGCTGCGAAGCGTGCTGGTCGTCGCCGCGGCCACGGCACTGTTCAACCTCCCGTGGGTGTGGTGGTTCGCGACGATCCGCTACGCCGAGAGCTACGGCGACAGGCTGCTCGACCTGGACGCCTCCGCGCGCTACGCGCGGCGCTTCACCCGCACGCTCTTCTCCGACTTCTTCCACCCGTCGCTGTTGCTGATCCCGCCGACACTCGCGATCTGGCGGCGGCTCACGAAGAGCGACGACGTGGAACCCGGAATCTGGCGCGGTGTGTGGCTGATCCTGCTCTTCTGCGTCGTCAACGTCACGACCCTCGCCCTCGTGAGCCCGGGGGCGTACGTCCGCTATCTCGCCCCGCTGGCGCCGCCGCTCTTCCTGATCAGCGGCCTGCTGATGGGCGCGCTCCTGCGCCGTTCGCTTCTCGCCGGGGCGGCGGCGCTCGTGGTGTGGGTGGCCTGGGCCAGCGGCGGTCCCTTGCAGGCCTACCTGCACGAGATTACCCACGGTTACGAGGGACCGATCGAGGGCATCGTGCGGTTCCTGAAGCAACGGGCGAGACCGAGCGATACGGTTGCGATCACCTACGGCGATCTTCCCGTCAAGTTCTACACACCGCTCCGGGTGATCGGCGGGCTGACGGGGGAAGACCTGTCGGAAGCGCAAGGCGCCGAGTGGATCATCCTGCGTCGTCACCGGTACACCGACGAGGAGAAGCGTGTGGGGGAAGTGCTGGAAGCGTACCTCTCCGCGGAGGCGTACGAACGGTACGTCCTCGAAAATCCCGACGTCGCCTGGTCCAATCGCGAGGACATCCGCCTCCACCATTTCGCGACCCCGCACGACCGCCCCCCCGTCGTCATCTACGGGAGGCGGCGCTGAAGACGACGGCGAGGAGCGGACCCGGAAGACCGGGACGACACTCCCCTTGCCGTACGCCGGGACGAGACGGTATATGACGCGTTGGCGAGCGCTGCGCGACGCGCGGCGGCCAGGGGAGGCTCCGTGGGCATCGATCCGACGCTGCTGAGAGACCAGTGCGAGACCACGCTCGAGCGGAGCGACCTGACGGAGCTCGGGACCCGCGAGGAGGGCAAGGTCCGAGACAGCTACATCGCGGACAAACGGCGTTTCATTGTCGTCACCGACCGCGTGAGCTGCTTCGACGTCGTCGTGAGCACCCTGCCCTTCAAGGGACAGGTGCTCAACCAGATCGCGGCGTTCTGGTTCGAGCACACGCGCGCGATCGCGGCGAACCACCTGCTCGAGGTCCCCGATCCCAACGTCTCGGTGGTGCGGGAGTGCCGACCGCTGCCGGTCGAGTTCGTCTATCGCGCGCACCTCAGCGGCTCGAGCCCCACGTCGATCTGGAGGGCCTACGAGCGCGGCGAGCGCGTCTATTGCGGCCATCGGCTGCCCGAGGGTCTACGCAAGCACGAGCCGCTTCCCGAGCCGCTGCTCACGCCGACGACCAAGGCCCCGAAGGGACAGCACGACGAGCTCATCTCGCGGGAGGCCCTGATCGAGCGCGGGATCATCAGCTCGGCGCTCTACGACGAGGGCGCCCGCGTCGCCGCGGCGCTCTTCGCCGAGGGTCGGCGCTGGGCCGAGAAGCGCGGCCTGGTCCTGGTGGACACGAAGTACGAGCTGGGACTCGACGACGACGAACGCATCGTGGTGATCGACGAGATCCACACACCCGACTCCTCCCGCTACTGGTACCGCGAAGGCTACGAGCGAGCTCTCTCCCTCGGGCAGGAGCCCGAGGCCCTCGACAAGGAGTACGTGCGCCGCTGGCTGATCGACCGGGGCTACTCCGGCGACGGCACCCCCCCTGAAATCCCCGTCGACGTACGCTGCGAGGCGGCACGCCGCTACATCGAGGCCTACGAGCGGATCACGGGCGTCGCCTTCGCGCCCGACCTGGGGCCGGCACTCCCCCGCATCCGCCGCAACCTGGGCCTCTAGCCGGGGAACAACCGCAGCGCCGACCGAGTTGCCGCACCCCCGGGGCCGGCGCCGAGGGGGCTCTTGTCGGCGTGGACCGCGCTACGGGGACGGGGACGTTGCGATGCGGACGATGTCGAAGCTCTCGATCACCGGGTTGGCGAGCAGCTTCGAAGACAGCTCCGTCACCAGCTTGCGGGCCTGTTCTTCGTCCCGGACGTCGAGTTCGATCTCGAAGAGCTTGCCCTGGCGAACGCCGCGCACCGCGTCGTAACCCAGCGACGTCGCCGCGCGCTGGATGGCCTTGCCCTGGGGATCGAGCACGTCCGGCTTGAGCGTCACGTGGACCAACGCCTTCACCACCCTCACTCCTCCAATGTTCGCTCGAAGATGGCGTCGACGTTGCGCAGCGCCCGTTCGAGGCTGAACGCTCGTTCGATCTCCTCCTTCGAGAGCACCTCGGTGATCCGCGCATCCGACAGCACCCGCTCGCGGTAGTCGCCGCCGCGCTCCCAGACCTCCATGGCGTGGCCCTGGACGAGCGCGTAGGCCTCCTCGCGGGCGAGCCCCTTGCCCGTGAGCGCCAGCAGCAGGGAGCCGCTGAAGGCCAGGCCCCGCGTGAGCTCCAGGTTCTCGCGCATCCGCTCGGGGCGGACGACGAGCGTGTCCATCAGGTCGGCGAAGCGCTGCAGCATGAAGTCTAGGGTGGCCATCGCGTCCGGAAAGATCATGCGCTCGACCGACGAGTTGCTGATGTCCCGTTCGTGCCACAGCGCCATGTTCTCGAGGGCCGCCACGGCGTAGCCGCGGATCACGCGGGAGAGGCCCGAGACGTTCTCGAGGCGCCAGGGGTTTCGCTTGTGCGGCATGGCGGAGGAGCCTTTCTGTCCCGAGCCGAACTCTTCCTCCACCTCCCTGACTTCCGTGCGCGCGAGGTGGCGCATCTCCACCGCAAACTTGTCGAGGCTCGAGGCGATCAGCGCCAGCACGCCGATCAGCGCGGCGTGGCGGTCGCGCTGCACCACCTGGGTGGCGGCGCGCTCGAAGCCGATCCCGAGTCGCCGGCACACGCTCTCCTCGACGGCGGGATCCAGGTGCGCGAAGGTGCCCACGGCTCCGGAGATCTTGCCCACGGCCGCCTCGGGAAGCGCGCGGTCGAGGCGCTCCCGGTTGCGGCACATCTCCGCGTAGAAGACCAGCAGCTTGAGCCCGAAGGTCATGGGCTCGGCGTGAACGCCGTGGGTGCGCCCGACGCAGGGCGTGTGGCGGAACTCCAGCGCGCGGCGGCGCAGCGTCTCGATCACGCGCTCGACCCCGCCGCGGACGAGCGCTCCGGCGTCGCGGATCTGCAGCGCCAGTGCCGTGTCGAGCACGTCGCTGGAGGTCATCCCGTAGTGGAGCCAGCGCGCCTCGGGCCCGACGCGCTCCGCGACCGTCGTGAGGAACGCGATCACGTCGTGGCGGACCTCGCGTTCGATCTCCGCCACGCGCTCGGCGTCCACGTCGGCCCGGGCGCGGAGGGCGTCGAGCGCCTCGCGCGGGATCTCTCCCCGCTCCGCCAGCACCTCGCTGACGGCCAGCTCGACCTCCAGCCAGTAGCGGTACTTTCGATCGTCGGACCAGATGACCCGCATCTCCGGCCGCGAGTAGCGCTCGATCACGAGTTGGCCACCTCGATGAACACATAACACAGAAGCAGGTAGTACATCACCGGAATCCCGAGCAGGTTGGAGTCGATGCGGTCGAGCATTCCCCCCATTCCCGGCAGCAGCTTTCCGGCGTCCTTCACCCGCGCGTCGCGCTTGAGCAGCGACTCGATCAGGTCGCCCAGGATCGAAACCACGGAAATCAGCACGCCCAGGACAGCGGCGGCGATCCAGCCCAGGAAGTGGGAGAGCTCGGGCCAGAAGACCTCGAAGACCCCCTTCGCGGCCAGCCCGCCGACGGTTCCGACGAGCACGCCGCCGATCGCCCCCTCGACGCTCTTTCCGGGGCTGATTTTCGGAGCGAGCTTGCGCTTCCCGTAGGCGCGCCCGGCGAAGTACGCGCCGGCGTCGCACAGGATCACGATCGTGAGCGTGAAGAGCATCAGGAAGATGCCCGCGTCGACGGCGATCCCGAGCCGCTCGGTGACCCCGGCGCCGAAGCGCGCGGTGACGGCCTTGTGGAAATCGCGCAGCACGATCGCGTGGGAGAGCAGCCAGCCGACGTAGAACACGCCGAAGAAGGTCCCGGAGATGCTGGCCAGGGCCTCGGTGATCTGGGCCTTGCGCAGCTGGAGCACCATCACCGCCAGGAGCGTCACGGTCATCAGGATCGTGGCGTGATACTCGGTGCCCACGAAGGCCACGACGGGAAGCGCCGCGCCCGCCGCCAGCCCGAACCCCACCAGGGGGTGTGCGCCCTTGTCCTCGATGAGCGCGTAGATCTCGCGCTGGCCGAGCAGGATGATCACGATGACGGTCGCGAGATAGGCGATCCCGCCCAGCGTGATCACGTAGACGACCGTGGGGATCAGGATCGCCGCCGAGAGCAGCCGCTTGGGCAGCTCGCGGGCCTTCCGCGCCGGCGGCAGCGGGGTCGGCGGCCGCGGGTGAACCGGCCCCTCGGGCGGTCGGTCCGCGGCTTCCGGCGCGCGCGGGGTCGCCTCGCTCACGTCACATCCCCGTTGTTTCGCCCGGCGGGGGCCCGCCTCCGCTCGGCTCTGCTCGCTCGTCCGCTGTCCGCTCGCCTCCGGCTCGCTGCGCGGCCTTGCCCGTGTGCCCGAAGCCGCCGGCGCCGCGGTCGCTGGCCTCCAGCGCCGGGACCAGCTCCCACTCGGCCCGCGCCACCGGCGCGATCACGAGCTGGGCGATGCGATCCCCGCGCCGGATCGCGAACGCCTTCTCCCCGGCGTTCCACAGGATGACCTTGACCTCCCCCCGGTAGTCGGAGTCTATCGTACCGGGTGCGTTCGGCAGGACGATCCCGTGGGCGAGGGCGAGACCGCTCCGGGGCCGCACCTGCGCCTCGTAGCCGTCGGGTAGCGCGATCGAGAAGCCCGTGGGCACGAGCACCCGGTCTCCGGGAGCGAGCCACGCATCGGACTCGACCGCTGCGTGGAGGTCGTAGCCGGCGGCACCCGGGGTGGCCCGGGACGGGAGCGGAAGGTCCTCGGCGCCGGGCCGTCGGGCGATTCGAACCCGCACGGGCGCCGGCACGTCCTCAGGCCTTCGGCTCCGCCGCGGCGAGGGCCTCCTTCCGCGACAGTCGGATCCGCCCCGTCGGATCGATGTCGATGCACTTGGCGAGGACCTCGTCGCCCTCGGAGACCACATCGGTCACCTTCTCGACGCGCCCCTCCGCCAGGTGGCTGATGTGGATCAGCCCGTCGGTGCCCGGGAAGATCTCCACGAACGCACCAAAGTCGGTGATCCGCTTCACCTTGCCGACGTAGATGCGGTCGAGCTCGGCCTCCTGGGTGAGCTCCTGCACCATGGCCTGGGCGCGCTCGATGGCCTCCCCGTCGGGGGAGAAGATCGTCACTTCGCCCGTATCCTCGATGTCGATCTTCGTGCCGGTGGTCTCCTGGATGGCGCGGATCACCTTGCCGCCCGGCCCGATCACGTCGCGGATCCGGTCCGGCTTGATACGCAGCGTGAGCACGCGCGGGGCGTAGCGCGAGAGCTCGGTCCGCGGCTGGAAGCCCGCGAATTCGCTGGACGTCTCCTTCTCCATGCAGTCGAGGATGTGCAGACGTCCGACGCGCGCCTGCTCGAGCGCGTCCTCCATGACCTTCCAGTCGACGCTCTCGATCTTGATGTCCATCTGGAGCGCGGTAACGCCGCTGCGTGTCCCCGCCACCTTGAAGTCCATGTCTCCCAGGTGATCCTCGTCGCCGAGGATGTCGGAGAGGATCGCCACGGCGTCCCCCTCCTGGATCAGCCCCATGGCGATTCCCGCGACCGGGGCGGAGATCGGGACCCCCGCGTCCATCAGCGAGAGCGTCGCGCCGCAGACGGTCGCCATCGACGAAGAGCCGTTCGATTCGAGGACCTCGGCCACGATGCGGATCGTGTAGGGAAAGTCTTCAGCGGAGGGGAGCACCGGTCGCACGGCGCGCTCCGCCAGGTTCCCGTGGCCGACCTCGCGGCGGCTCGGGCCTCGCAGCATCCGCGCCTCGCCCACCGAGAACGGGGGGAAGTTGTAGTGGAGGTAGAAGGGCTTCGAGGTCCTTTCGGTCAGGCCGTCGATGGTCTGTTGGTCGAAGCGCCCGCCGAGGGTCGTGAAGACGAGCGCCTGCGTCTCGCCTCGCGTGAACAGCCCCACGCCGTGGGGGCGCGGCAGGGGGCGCACCTCGCAGGCGATCGGCCGGATGTCCGCCGAGCCGCGGCCGTCGATCCGCTTCCCCTCCTCGAGGATGCGCCGGCGCACGAACTGCGAGCGCAGATCGTGCAGGATGGACTTCACCTGACCGGTGAGCGCGGTCAGGCCCGCGCGCCGATCCTCCACCGCGGCGAGGCTGTCCAGGGCGACGCGCTCATCGCGATACGCGGTCACGAACGATTCGACGACCTCGCCCTCCACTTCCTTGATCGACGCGTAGCGCTCGTTCTTGGTGGGGATGTGCAGCGCTTCGTCGAGGCGCGCCTCGGCCTTCGCACGCACCTGCCCCTCCAGCTCCGCGCGGTCCTCGGCCTCCGGGATCTCGATCTTCGGCTTTCCGACCCGGCGCTGGAGCTCCTCCTGGACCTCGACCTGCTTGATGATCTCGCCGTGGGCGAACTTCAGCGCTTCGAGCAGCTCGGACTCGGGAAGCTCGTTGGCACTGCCCTCCACCATGACCAGCGCGCTGCGGCTCGCGGCGACGACGATCTGGAGGTCGCTCTCCTCCAGCTGCTCGGCCGTGGGATTGACCACGAACACGTCCTCGATGCGTCCCAGGCGAACCGCGCCGATGGGCCCGAGGAACGGAAGCTGCGAGATCGACAGGGCCGTCGACGCCCCGATGAAGGCCGGAATGTCGGCGAAGTTCCCGTCGCCGGCCGACAGCACCGTCGCCATGACCTGGGTCTCGTCGCGGTAGCCGTCGGGGAACAGCGGCCGGATCGCGCGGTCGATGAAGCGGCACACCAGGATCTCGCGGTCCGACAGGCGCCCCTCGCGCTTGAAGAAGCCCCCGGGAATCTTCCCCGCCGCCGATGTCTTCTCGACGAAGTCCACCACGAGCGGGAAGAAGTCGATCCCCGGCCGCGGCGCGGCGCGCGCGACGGTGACG
>JAOTUO010000076.1 GCA_029863845.1 Myxococcales bacterium | reverse complement strand
GCGTGCTCGTGGTCGAGCACGACGAGGCCACGATCCGCGCCGCCGACTTCGTGATCGACATGGGGCCCGGCGCCGGCATCCACGGCGGGCGCATCGTCGCCGAGGGCTCGCCGGAGGAGATCGTCGCCGACGCGAAGTCGCTGACCGGTGCCTATCTCAGCGGCAGCCGGCGCATTCCCGTGCCGACGCGGCGTCGGCCCGCGAGCAACCGGGCCCTCGTGCTCACCGGCTGCCGCCAGCACAACCTGAAGAACGTGACGCTCCGGCTGCCCATCGGTGTCACCACGGTCGTGACCGGCGTCTCGGGCTCGGGCAAGTCGACGCTCGTCACCGACACCCTCTACCGGGCGCTGGCCGCTCGCCTGTACAACAGCAAGGTGCTCCCGGGACGCTACGACCGCCTGGCCGGCCTCGAACACCTCGACAAGGTGATCGACGTCGACCAGTCGCCCATCGGCCGCACGCCCCGGAGCAACCCGGCCACCTACACCGGGGTCTTCGACGGCATCCGGCAGCTCTTCAGCCAGGTTCCCGAGGCGCGCGTCCGCGGCTACACCAAGGGACGCTTCTCGTTCAACGTGAAGGGCGGCCGCTGCGAGTCGTGCCAGGGCGACGGGCTCCTGCGCATCGAGATGCACTTCCTGCCCGACCTCTTCGTCACCTGCGAGATCTGCGGCGGGCGGCGCTACAACCGCGAGACCCTCGAGATCACGTACAAGGGGCGGACCATCGCCGACGTGCTCGACATGACGGTGGAAGAGGCGCTGGACTTCATGGCGAACGTGGCGTCGGTGCGTCGCCCGCTGCAGACGCTGCACGACGTGGGCCTCGACTACATCCGGCTGGGGCAGCCGGCCACGACGCTGTCCGGAGGCGAGGCCCAGCGCATCAAGCTGGCCCGCGAGCTCTCGCGCCGGGGCACGGGCCGCACCCTCTACCTCCTGGACGAGCCCACCACCGGCCTGCACTTCGCCGACGTCCAGCGGCTGCTCGACGTGCTGAACCGCCTGGTCGACGCCGGGAACACGGTGCTCGTGATCGAACATCACCCCGACGTGATCAAGACGGCCGACTTCGTGATCGACCTCGGCCCCGAGGGAGGCGAGAAGGGCGGCGAGATCGTCGTGGCGGGGACGCCCGAAGACGTCGCCCAGAACCCCATGAGCCACACCGGCCGCGCGCTGGCGCCGCTGCTGTTCGGGTAGCGCCGTGAACCTGCTGCTCAACTTCGAGATTCTCGGCTGGCTGCTGGTCGGTCTCGCCGGCTTCCAGTGCCTGCCGGTCGCCGTCGCGCTCCTCTACGGGGAGCCGGCGCTCCCCTACGTCTACAGCGCCGCCACCGCGCTCATCTACGGACTCGCCGTCGCGCTGTCCGTGCGTCCGCCCGACCGGCGCATGCGGACGCGCGACGGCTTCTTCGTGGTGAGCGCCGCCTGGCTGCTCGCGTCCGGCTTCGGCTCCCTGCCCTACGTGTTCTCGGGGACCCTCGCCCCGGTGGACGCCCTGTTCGAGTCGGTCGCCGGCTTCACGACGACCGGATCGTCCGTCCTCGCAAACGTCGAGGGCGCCCCGCGGGCCCTCCTCTTGTGGCGCTCCATCACCCAGTGGCTGGGCGGCATGGGAATCATCGTCTTCACCATCGCGGTACTGCCGCTCCTCGGGATCGGCGGGATGCAGCTGTTCCGGGCCGAGGTCCCCGGGCCCGTCACGGACAAGCTCACGCCGCGGATCGCGGTCACCGCGCGGCGCCTCTGGCTGATCTACGTCGCGCTCACGGTCGGGACCGTCGCAGCGCTGTGGATCGCGGGCATGGGCCCCTTCGACGCCGTGTGCCACGCGTTCACGGCGGTGTCCACGGGGGGCTTCTCCACCCGCGCCGCTTCCATCGGAGCCTTCGCAACGCCGGCCATCGAGTGGGTCCTGATCTTCGTCATGGCCATCGCCGGGACCAACTTCGCGCTGCACTACCGGCTGCTCGTCGGGCGCGGCCGGAGCGTGCTGGGGGACGTCGAGCTCCGCTTCTACCTCGCCGTGCTCGCGACGACGGTCGCCGCCGTCGCCTGGCTGCTGCACGGGGCCGGCGCCGCCCAGGCGCCGCTGCGAACCGCGGCGTTCCAGGTGACGTCGCTGCTGACCACGTCGGGCTTCGCCACCGCCGACTTCGAGGTCTGGCCGGCGCTGTTCCAGTTCCTGGTCCTACCGCTGCTGATGATCGGCGGGATGGCGGGCTCGACCGCGGGTGGGCTCAAGACGCTGCGGGTCCTGATCGGGCTGCGCGCCCTGCGAGCCTTCGTGCTGCGCCTGTCCCACCCGCTGGCCGTGCGGCCGGTACGCCACGACGGCCGGCCGGTGGCGGAGGACGTCGTCACCGGCGTCGTGGTCTTCTTCCTCGCCTACTTCGCCATCACGGGCGTGGCGGCGACCGTGGTGGCGGCTTACGGCTACGACGTCGTCACCGCGGTGACGGCCGCGCTCACGGCGATCGGCAACGTCGGCCCCGGCCTCGGCGCGATCGGCCCCACGGAGACCTTCGCCCACTTCCCCTCGGCCGTGAAGCTCACTCTCGCCTTCTGCATGATCGCCGGCCGCCTCGAGGTCTTCACCGTCCTCGTCCTCTTCGAGCCCCACTTCTGGCGCCGCTAGGAATCCCTGTCGATGAGAGTCTACGCCGCTTCGCGTCGCGCCCCATCAGCGCCAGGCCCACGAACCCGGCGCCCAGCAGCAGCGCCGTGCTGGGCTCGGGTACGAATTCGATCCGCAGCACGCCGAAGAAGCCCGACGTACCGCTTAGGCTGGTCACATACTGGATGGGCGTCACGAGCTGCACGACACCCCCGCGATTCGCCGTGGAGGTCGTGCCCGAGGCGGGTCCGTGGGCGAATCCCCACCGCACCGCGGTGGACGTCGGCACCCCCCAGGCGTTGTTGAAGGCCACGGCCGACCCGATCGTCCACGGCGCCCCGGTAACCGAGATCTGGACCCCCCTGGTGCCGAAGCCGTTGACGGTGATCAGGCCCCCGATCCCGGCGCCCCGCGTTCCCCCGACGGTGAGGGGGATGGGGATGTAACTGCCGCATTCGTAGAAGAGGATGCATTCTTTCGCCATTCCTCCGAGCGCGAGCGTGTTCTGGGAGAGAGAAGCCCCGGTACCCCCCGAGATGGGACCGAGAAGACCCGTCCCGAGCGTGACGGCAGCACCCACGCCGACGAGGGGCGCAAGTCCGGGATCCGTCACCGAGACGCGACTCCGGCTCCCGGTGATCCCGCCCGCCAGCCGCAGCGCATCCAGTGGACCGATGCCGCCGGACCCGTTGATCGTCGCCACTCCCCCACCGGCAAACGGCACCACTGGGATTCCGGGACGGACGAACTCGAGCGTGAGCGTTCCCTCCCAGCCAAGCAGCTTCGCGCTGGCTCCCCCGGCGAGGCACAGGCCCAGGGCGACGGCGACCAGGAATCCCGAGAGCTTGCGCATACTGTCCCTCCAAGCTTCCGTCTATGAGCGTCTACGCCGCTTCGCGTCGCGCCCCATCAGCGCCAGGCCCACGAACCCGGCGCCCAGCAGCAGCGCCGTGCTGGGCTCCGGCACCAGGTGGATCCTCAGCACGCCGAAGAAGCCCCAGTCAACAATGCCTAAACTGCTCACATACGTGATCGGCGTCACGAGCTGCACGACACCCCCGCGATTCGCCGTGGAGGTCGTGCCCGAGGCGGGGCCGTGGGCGAATCCCGACCGCACCGCGGTGGACGTCGGCGCCCCATTGACGGTGTTGTTGAAGGCCACGGCCGCCCCGATCGTCCACGGCGCCCCGGTAACCGAGATCTGGATGCCCGTCGTGCGGAAGCCGTTGACGGTGACCAGACCCCCGATCCCGGCGCCCCGCGTTCCCCCCGCGGTGAGCGGGATGCCGAAGTACTGAGGACAGTGGAAGGCAGGGAAGAGGATGCACATTCTCACCATTCCTCCGAGCGCCAGCGTGTTCTGGGAGAGAGCGGCCCCGGTACCCCCCGAGATGGGACCGAGAAGACCCGTCCCGAGCGTGACGGTAGGAACCACGCCGACGAGGGGCGCAAGTCCGGGATCCGTCAGCGCCATAGAGACAGGGATGACACTCAGGCTCCAGGTGATCCCGCCCGCGAGCTGGATCGCGTTCAGTGGACCAACGCCGCCGGACCCGTTGATCGTCGCCACCCCCCCACCGAAATCGGCACCGCTCGGATTGCGGGAGTGACGAATTCGAGCGTGAGCGTCCCCTCCCAGCGGAGCAGCTTCGCGCTGGCTCCGCCGGCGAGGCCCAGGCCGAGGGCGACGGCGATCAGGAATCCCGAGAGCTTGCGCATGCTGTCCCTCCAGGCGCCGTCGCACTCGAAGGCGTGGAGAGGTCGCGACCGCGCGAGGCAGTTCCCTTCCCTACGAAAAATGCATGCAATTTCAGTGCCTTATCCGAATTCCTATGGAACCGGTAGGTTACAGGCCGGTGTGTCTGGGGAGAACGGAAACGGTTTGTACAATCTGGGTACTTCCTTTCCGTGCGGGTACAAAGACACGACTCGCCGCCGCGCGTAAGCTCATCCCACCTGAGGGGGGGGCCCGTGCAGAAGCCCGAATCGGAGCTCGACGGCCTGCACCTGCTCCTGACCTACCGGTGCACCTTCGAGTGCGACCATTGCTTCGTCTGGAGCAGTCCGCGGCAGGGCGGAACCATGACGCTCGACCAGATCGAGCAGATCCTCCGACAGGCCCGGGAGCTCGGTACGGTCGAGTCGATCTACTACGAAGGGGGTGAGCCGTTTCTCTACTACGCCATCCTGGTCAAAGGGCTCGAGATGGCCGTTGACCTGGGATTCCAGACGGGGATCGTTTCGAACGCCTACTGGGCGACGTCGCAGCGAGACGCTCTCGAGTGGTTACGACCCCTCGCCGGGATGATTCAGGACCTCTCGATCAGCGACGATCGGTATCACCGGAGCGACGAGACCGACCGGCAGATCCAGAACGCGATCGCCGCGGCGTGCGCGTTGGGCATCCCCATCGGGAAGATCGGCGTGGCCCAGCCCGAAGTGACGAACGCGGCGGTCTCCGGCGGTCGACTTCCGCGGGGAGAATCGGAGGTCATGTACCGCGGGCGGGCGGCTGAAAGGCTCGTCTCGCGTGCCACCCTGCGCCCCTGGGAGCAGTTCACCGAGTGCCCCCACGAGAACCTGCGCGACCCGGGTCGGGTGCACGTCGATCCGTTCGGCAACGTGCACGTCTGCCAGGGGATCTCGCTGGGCAACCTGTTCCAGACGCCCCTGCGGGAAATCTGGGAGGCATACGATCCCGACGCGCATCCCATCACGGGGCCCCTGGTCGCGGGCGGGCCCGTCGAGCTGGTCAATCGCTACGAGCTGCCGCACGCCGAGAGCTACGCCGATGCGTGCCACCTGTGCTACCGGGCTCGCCTGAGCCTGCGAGCCGCCTTTCCGAACGCGCTGGCGCCCGATCAGGTCTACGGAAACCCGTGAGCGCCAGGGCGTAGAAGACGCGGAAGAGCAGCCGGGCTCCCGGGGTGCACGACCCGGCGGGACGGCTAGGCCTCGTTCTCTGGAATCGCGCGGATGTCGCGCAGACCCCGGTACTGCTCCGCGTAGTCGATCCCGTAGCCGACCACGAAGCCCGCTCCGACGTCGAGGCCCGCATAGTCGGGGGCCTGGCAGCCTTCCCGGACCAGGAGGGCGCAGCGCTTCACCGAGGCGGCTTTTCCGGCTTTGATGCGTTCGACGACCACGTCCATCGTGAGGCCGGTGTCTTCGATGTCTTCCACGACGATCACGTGGCGGTCGAGCACATCGGCTTCGATGTCCTTGGCGATCTCCACCGCGCCCTTCGAGCGGAGACCGGTCCCGTAGGAGCGTGCCCGGATGAAGTCGATCTCCACCGGGATGCTGAGCTCGCGGATCAGGTCGGCCAGGAACACGAACGACCCCTTGAGGACGCCGACCAGCAAAGGCCGCTTGTCGCGGTAGTCCTCGGAGAGCCGATGCGCGATCCGGCGGACCGCGGTCCGGATCTCTTCCTCCGTGAAACGGGGCTGCAACTCCACCGTCCCATGCTATTTAGTTCACGGGTCCGCCGTCAATGCTCTCCGTCGGGCGGATCCCTGCGCCGAGCAACCGAGGAATTCGGACAAAACGGAACCGTGGAGAAGTTCATTCGCGGCCTACCGAAGGCGGAGCTGCACGTGCACATCGAGGGCTCCCTCGAGCCGGAGCTGCTGTTCCAGCTGGCCCGGAGGAACGGAGTGCCGATCCGCTTCGACTCGGTGCGGGCGCTACGGGAGTCGTACCGGTTCACCGGCCTTCAATCGTTTCTCGACATCTACCATGAAGGCGCCGCCGTGCTGATCACGGAGCGCGACTTCTACGATCTGACCCTGGCCTACCTGGAGAAGGCCGGGAGCCAGAACGTGCGCCATGCCGAGATCTTCTTCGATCCGCAGACCCATACCGACCGCGGCGTGCCGTTCGAGACCGTGGTCTCGGGAATCCACCGGGCGCTCGAGGTGGGAAATCGAAAGCTCGGGATCACCTCGAAGCTGATCCTGTGCTTCGTGCGGCACCTGAGCGAACAGCGGGCGATGGAGACGCTGGAGCAGGCGCTGCCGTTCAAGCATCGGATCGTCGGCGTCGGTCTCGACTCGTCCGAGCTCGGGCGTCCCCCCGAGCAGTTCGTCAACGTGTTTGCCCGGGCGAGAGAAGAGGGGTTCCGGGTGGTCGCCCACGCGGGCGAAGAGGGACCTCCCGACTACGTGTCGCAGGCGCTCGACCTGCTCGGAGCCGAGCGCATCGACCACGGGGTGCGAGCCATCGAGGATCCCGAGCTGATGAAACGACTGGCCAAGGAGCAGATCCCGCTCACGGTCTGTCCGCTCTCCAACGTGAAGCTGCGTGTGTTCGCGTCGATGGCGGAGCACAGTCTGGGGCGGCTGCTCGACGCGGGTCTGAGGGTCACGATCAACTCGGACGACCCCGCATACTTCGGCGGCTACGTGACCGAGAACTACCTGGCCGCGCAGCGAGCGCTCGACCTCGATCGGGATCGCATTCATCGCCTCGCTGCCAACGGGTTCAGGGCCTCGTTCATCGCTGAGGCGGAGAGGAACGCCTTCCTGGAAGAGCTCGATGACTACGTGGCGGCGCACTGACGGGCCGCTGCCCGTGCCTACTCCTTCAGGCCGGCCCTGCGGAGGCCATCGAGATAGCGTTCCAGGAAGTCGGGATCCCCGGACGGATAGGCCGATCGGACCGTGGACAGGGAATACCCCGGGTCCAGCCGCAAGACCGCCTGGACCGCGGATCGCGCCTCATCCATGCGGCCTCGCTGCGCACAGCCGGCTGCGAGGAGGCTGCGCGCGTGCAGGAAATCGGGGCTCCGCTGGAGGCTCCGGCGCGCCCAGGCCACGGCTTCCTCGTATCGCCCGGCGACGAAGTGGGTCGTGGCAATCGCACCGAGGTAGCTTCCCATCATCGGATCGTTCGGGCTGAGACGGACGGCCTTCTCGAGATGGGCGATGGCGTCGTCGGGTCTCCCCGCCTGCGCCAGGTATGCGCCCAGCGCGAAGTACGCGTAGGATGAGCTCGGATTGAGCTGGATCGTCCGCTCGAACGCCGCCATCGCCTGCTCCCGCTGCCCAGCGATCCGGAAGGCGAGCCCCATGGCGAGCTGCGCGTTCGGATCCCTCTCGTCCAGAGCCGCGCTCCGTCGGGCCGTGCGATCCAGCTTGGCGATCGACCGTTCCGAAGACCCGGTCCATTGGCTGAAGATGTCCATGTAGTGCGTCCAGGCCAGACCGTAGAAGGGCAGCGCGGAGTTCGGGTCCAGCTCCGCCGCGCTTTCGAAGAGCGACCGCGCCGTTTCGTTGTCCTGCTTGCTCAACCGCTCGAAGTGCCAGAAGCCCCGCTGCGTGTAGTCCCACGCGGTGAAGCTCCAGGTCTTCTGACGCAGCGCACGCTCCTGCTCCGTTCGCCGAAGCTCGGGCGACATGGCCCCGACGATCGCCTCCGTGATCGCGTCCTGGAGCACGAAGATGTCTTCGAGCTCGCGGTCGTAGCGCTCCGCCCAGATGTGGAGACCGGTGGTCGCGTCGATGAGCTGTACGCTGATCCGGACCCGATTGCCGGCCTTGCGCACGCTTCCCTCGACGACGTAGCGAACACCCAGCTCCCGGCTCACCTGCTTCACGTCGACGGCTCTTCCCTTGTAGACGAAGGACGAGTTGCGGGCGATGACGGGGAAGACGTGCCAGCTCGAGAGCCGCGTGATCAGATCCTCGGCAATGCCGTCGGCGAAGTACTCCTGGTCGGGATCACCGCTCAGATTCTCCAGGGGAAGCACCGCGATGGCAGACCGGCCGGAGAAGCCGGGTACGGTCAGCTCGTCCATACCAGGGAGCACGGCCGGTGCACGGGGTCGCTCCGGCCGTTGCCGCACCCGGTACACACGAACCGGCTCGGGGAGGTTCTTGATCGGCTGATCTCCGAGGTCGTCGTAGACGAGGTCCAGCTTGTTTCGAACCTGCTTCTGGATGATGTCCGAGATGCAGATGCCACCCGCCTCCGCCAGCCCCTCGAGCCTCGCCGCGATGTTCACGCCGTCCCCGTAGATGCGCCCTCCCTCTACCGCCACGTCGCCGAGATGGATCCCGATGCGGAACTCCATCCGGCGCTCTCCGGGGAGACCGTCGTTCCGTTCGCCGATCACCCGCTGGATCTCGACCGCGCAGCGCACCGCGTCGAGGGCGCTCGGAAACTCCGCGAGCAGGTTGTCGCCGGGCGCGTCCACGACGCGCCCCCGTCGCTGGTGGATGAGAGTCCCGATGACCTCCCGGTAATCGGTGAGCGTGGTGATCGTCGCCGCCTCGTCCTTCGCCATCAGCCGGCTGTAGCCGACCACATCGGCGGATAGGATCGCGGCGAGCTTGCGTTCGACCTGGCTCGGCATGGCAGCCCCCCGGGCCGCCCCGGAGCCTACACCCATGGATCCTTGGCGAGAAGCCCGACGCGGGTTCCCGCGCCACCAGCGGATCGACGCAACACCCACTCGAGGGTCTCCGACGGGCTCGGAAGATCCCGTCTCCCGCCTCCCCGCTGGCTCAGGCCCAACCTTGCCTTCGAGGCGCATGCGTCGGTATCCCGCTTGCCTCCACGCGTCTATACTGGCGGACCGTGCTCGAGCGCTTCGATCGGATCCAGGTCACGACGACGAACCGCGGGGGTCTGGCGAGCGCCTTCTCGAGGTTGCTCGACGCCGAGGTGTCCGGCGAGACGCGAAGCGAAGCGCTTGCGGCCCGGCGCACGACGCTTCGCGTGGGCGCGAGCCTCGTCGAGCTGCTCGAGCCCGACGGGGCGGGGCGGGTGCAGGCCCACGTCGCCGAGACGGGCGGCGGGCTCTTCGCCGCCGGCTTCGCCTGCCGCGGCCTCGCTGCGCTCGCCCGCCACTGGGAGCGCTCGGGCGTCGACTTCGCCCGAGACGGCGACGCCCTGCTGGCGACCGGCCAGGCGCTGGGCGTACCGGGGCTCGACGTGGTGGTCGCCGACGCGGAGCCCCGCCGGGCGGTCGGTTTGCTGCGCGGGTTCTACGAGGTGACGCATCTGACACCCGACGCGCTGCGCGATGCGAAGCGCATCGCCGAGGTCTTTGATCTCGACGCGCGGCACTTCGTGCCCATCCGCTCCGAGGCCTACGGCTACGAGGGCACGCTCACGCTCTTCGACCCCGCGCGGCTCGACCGCGTCGAGACCATCACGCCCCACGACCGGGGCAAGACGATGGGCCGCTACTTCCGGAAGCGCGGCCCGTGCTTCTACATGGGCTACACGGAGTGCGATGACACGGCGAAGGTGCGCGAGCGTCTGGTCGAGCACGCCCCGGACGCCTGGACCGGGCCGCGCGACGGGCCCGCACCCGACAACCTCTTCATCCACCCGGCCGCTCTGGGGGGACTGATGCTCGGCATCAGTCGCACGACCCACGCGTGGAGCTGGTCGGGGTCGCCCGAACGCGTCGAGCCGCGCTAGGCGGACCCGCGGCGCGACTCAGTCGACGTGGGGAAGCGCGCCCGCGTCGGCGCCCACGCGGACGGCTTCGCGGATGTGCAGGGGCAGCGTGCGGCCGGGCGAGAGGTCCGGGAGGCCGGCGAGCGGGTGGAAGCTTGCCGCGAGCACCTCGGGGCCCGGCGCGGGACGCGCGTTCCCGTCGACGAGCTCGCCGAGGAAGACGAGCTTGTAGGTGTGGAACAGCATGGGCGGCGCCTCGGGCTGGAGGCGGTAGTCGAAGAGCCCGACCAGGCGAGAGCAGCGCACCGCGAGGCCGGCCTCCTCGAGGGTCTCGCGGACCGCGGCCTCGGAGGGTGCATCGCCGACGTCGGCCCAGCCCCCGGGCAGCGCCCAGCGCTCGTCCGCGCGCTCCTGCACCAGGAGCACCCGGTCGTCCCGCAGCACGGCCATGCGCACGTCGATCTTGGGCGTGACGTAGCCGTCGTCGGCCTTGCGGTAGAGCGCCGCGAGCCGGACGGGATCCTCGCCGCTCGCGAGACTCCCGAGCTCGGCCGCGAGCGCCGCGAGCCGCTCGTAGCGCTCGCGGTCGTGGTGTCCGTCCGTGTAGTGGAGCCCCGTGCCCGCGATGGCCCGGATCTCGTCGGCGATCTCGACCAGGCGGCGCGTCACCGGCTCGTACCCCCGCGGAAGCTTAACGCGTCCGCGGCGGGCCCAGGTGTGGGACCTGAGCACGTTGTTGACGGGCTTCCCTGAGCCGAGCCATCGCCGGCTACTTGCCGAGGACGCGATGGGGTCGCTGGTGATTGTAGTGGGTCACCCAGGGGCCGTAGCGAGGCCGCTCGCACTGCCGAGGTCCGGTGTGAGGCGCGTCCGGCCCCGCTGAATACGGGGCCGGACGCCGCGTCTGAACGGGTGAAGCTGGGGGTGAAGACTCTCAGCACGGGAGGTGTGACAAGCGATGTTCAAGAAGACACTCGTCGCTGCGCTGGCCCTGTCGCTCGCGGCGGCGCCGGCCACAGCCGGGTCCGGGAAGGGGCCCGGTCACCCCAAGCACAAGGGCGACAAGCACCGGGCATACGAGTACCGGGGTGACCAGCACCGGGGTCCCGGACAGCCCGCTTACCGCAAGCACTCGGTCTCCAACCGGCATGGGTACGGGCACAAGCCCCGCAATGACTTCTACGGAGGCCAAGGCTACCGAGGCGGGTACTCCATCGACGACCGCGTCTTCCTCTGGCTCGGTCTGACCGCCATCGGTCTTCGGGCCCTCGACGTGCTGAGCTACCCGCAGCGGGTCCTCGTCGAAGATCCCCACTGGCGCGCGGCTCCGGCACCGATCGGCCGCCCCGTCGTGTGGATCGAGGGCGTACCTCGGGCGCCGTGACCGCCGTGCGAGAGGGGTTCGCCGAGAACGGCGAGTTCTGCCGCGAGTTCCAGCAGGAGGTCCGGGTCGGCGGCCGGACCGAGCGCCGCTACGGACCTGCCTGCCGGCAGGAAGACGGCGACTGCGGGATTGCGCACTAGGACGCGCGGGGCCCGGGTCAACCCGGGCCCGCCCCGCCCCCGATGCGATCCGGCTGGATCCCGGTGCCGCCGGGCAGAGGCCTAGAGCAAGCCGAGGCGCTCGCGGACACAGCCCACCACGGCTGCGTGGACCGCGTCTTCGGGGCGCCGGGCGTCGATGCGAGCGAGGTAGGGGCGGTCGAGGGCGCGGTAATTGGCCGCGACCCGCTCGAGGAACTCCCGCTGCTCGAAGGCCGCATCCAGCGGCTGGCCGCGCCCGCCCACCCGCTCGAGGGCGACCTCCGGCTCGATCTCGAACAGCAGCGCGAGGTCCGGAAGCGGGAACTCGGCCTCGCTGTCCCGGAGGATCTGCACCGGATCGAGTCCGCGTGCACCCTGGTAGGCCACCGTCGAGAGATAGTAACGGTCGGTCAGAACCAGACGCCCGGACTCGAGGGCGGGATGGATGACGGCCGCGACGTGGGCGCGCCGATCCTCGACGAACCAGCGAAGCTCCAGCTCGGGCGCAACGATCTCCCCCGAGCGCGCCAGCGCGCGAATCCGGCGCCCGGCGGGCCCGTCGGTGGGCTCGCGGGTGTCGAGCACCTCGTGCCCCGCATTCCGCAGCGCCCGGGCAAGCGCCGCGACCTGCGTGCTCTTGCCGCACCCGTCGAGGCCCTCGAAGGCCAGCAGTCGCCCCTGCTTCACGCTGCGCTCGTGGATCGGTGTTCACGGCGAAGCCGCGGCCCGCGCCGAGCTCTCATGAAACCCTCCGCGGCAGCTGCGTTTTCGAGAGCACCCCGGCGTCGGACACGGCAGGCACGCGGCTTGCTCCTACCGACCCCCGTGCCGGATGGCACGCCCCGCCACGCCCCTTCAACGGGACCGGGGGAAGGCGGGATCCGAGACGCCGGGCGGGAGCAGGGATTCGATGCGGGATTCAAACGGGGTGAGGCCCGTGTCGAGCTTCCGCCCGGCGTCTCTCTCCGGTGTCCTTCGGAGCGGCTCAGCCGCCCGGGATCCGGAAGACGAGCAACAGGGCGACGACGAGTCCATAGATCGAGATCGACTCGATGAGCACCATCGCCAGGATGAAGTTGGTGAACATCGAGCCTGCCGCCCCCGGGTTGCGGGCGATGCCGGCGGTCGTGTTGCCGGCGGTCAGGCCCTGGCCGATCCCGCAGCCCAGGCCCGCCAATCCCACGGCGAAGCCGGCGCCCACGGCCAGCCCGGCGCCGAGGCCGAGTCCCCAGCCTTCGATCACTTCGACGATCTCCTGCGCCGAAGCCGCGAGCGGCACCAGCGCGAGGACCGCACCCCACAACACGATGTTCACGAGTCTGCGCATCTCCGATCTCTCCTTCGTTCCTCTGGAATGACGGCCCGGGCGGCAGCCGCTAGTGCGGCTCCTCCAGAGCCAAGCCGATGTAGATCATGGTCAGCAACGAAAACACGAACGCCTGGAGGCAGGCCACCACCAGGCCCAGTGCCATGAAGACCGCCGGGATCGCGACCGGCAGCAGTCCGATCCACACGGCCACGACCGTGTGGTCGGCGAACATGTTGGCGAGCAGACGGACCGACAGCGTGAGGATCCGCGCCAGGTGGAGAAACAGCTCGAGGGGGAAGAAGAACGGCGCCAGCGGCCGCACGTGGATGTGCTTCCCGAAGAGCTTCAACTCGAAGAAGCTCGGCCCGAGGAACTGGTTGACGTACCAGAAGCCGTGCTTGCGGATCCCGATCCAGTTGTAGGCGGCGAACGAGATGATCGCCCACGCCGTGGTGGTGTTGACGTCGCTCGTCGCGCCGCCCACGCCCGGCAACAGCCCCATGAGGTTCGACACCAGGATGAAGACGAAGACGGTGCCGACCAGTGGGAAGTAGGACTTCCAGTCTTCGCCCATCACGTCGCGCGCCAGCGAGGCGAGGGCGTCGATCACCACCTCGACGACGTTGCGCAGCGTAACGCCCTCGTCGGGAACGACCCCGCCGTCGGCCGCGGCGATCTGCCGCCGCAGCACGAGGCCGCCCAGCATCAGCAGGCCCGCGGCCAGCACCGTCGCCTGCAGCACCCACGGAATGTGCAGCGTGTGCTCGAGCGGCGCGTAGATGTTCACGCGGTCTCCTCGTCGTCTTCGCCGCGCTCCCGGGCGAGCCACGGATCCCAGCGATCCCAGCTCGGGTCGTCCGGCAGGAGCGCAGGGAGGCCCCCGAGCACGGGCGGGCGCGTCCGCCAGGTCTCGACGAGCGCCGCCGGGATGATCAGCGAGAGACCGATCAGCAGGCCCACCGGGTGTGCGCCGCCGACGATCGCCGCGCCGATGCCTACCGCGAGCAGCAGGAAGCGGAGTCCGAAGGCGGGCGCCCAGCCGCCCGCCCCCGCCAGCTCGCCGGCGAACAGCCGTTTCGCCGAGCGATGGAGGGCGCGAAAGTTGATCGCTTCGATCGCCCCGCCGACGGCGACGCCGGCGGCGAAGGCCGGTGTCGCAAGCACCAGCGAGGCGGCCGCCGCTCCCGCGGTGAAGGTCAGGTTCCAGCGCTGCATGGGATCGATGGTCACGAATTCCCTCTGCCCGGCGAGCGCTCGGCCGGATCCTCCGACCGATCGTCCTGCGGTGGCGCAATCGAGCGGCCGAGTCGGACCAGGCGCAGCACGAACGCCGCGAATCCCATGGCGACGCCGACGAGCAGGAAGATCGGAGACGTTCCGAAGCCCTTGTCGGCGAAGTATCCGAGGACTGCGGCGACCGGGATCGCGAAGACCGCCTCGAGCGCCGCCTGATAAGCGCCGCCCATCTTCCGCAGGCCCGGCGGCCGAAGGTTGAGCCCGATCTCGCCGTTGCGCTCGGCGCCGGTGCCAGAACCCGGCTTCTCCTCGGTGGGCCGCACCGTCAGCACCGAGACCGCGG
>JAOTUO010000075.1 GCA_029863845.1 Myxococcales bacterium | reverse complement strand
TTCCCCGCGGGGCCTACGACCGCTCGACGACAGCCGGTACTTTCTATACGCTACGTATCGTATACTTTCTCCCCCGCCGCCGGCCGGTCGGCGGCCCCAGGAGGACGGAGCCGTGGATTTCGAGTTCTCGGACGCCGAGCAGGCCTTCGCGCGGGAGGTCGAGGCTTTCCTCGACGAGCACGCCACGCCCGACGTCGCGGACGTCTGCCGCGAGAACATGGCGCAGATCGTCGATACGCCGCCGCGTCGCGCCTTCGTGAAGAAGCTGGCAGCGAAGCGCTGGATCGGCATGACCTGGCCCAAGCAGTACGGCGGGCAGGAGCAGGAAGGCGTCTACGAGTACATCCTGAACGAGGCCCTCGCCCGCCGCGGCGCCCCGCAGATCGGCAAGGGGGCGGGCATCATCGGCAAGACGCTGATTCGCCACGGCAGCGAGAAGCTGAAGCGGGAGTTCCTGCCCCAGATCATCGACGGCGACATCGAGTTCGCCGTGGGCTACAGCGAACCCCAGGCCGGCTCGGACGCCGCCAACATGCAGCTCAAGGCGGAGAAGGTCGACGGCGGCTGGACGCTCAACGGCCAGAAGATCTGGACCACCTCGGCGCACTTCGCCGACTGGTACTGGCTGGGCGCGCGCACCAATCCCGACGCGCCCAAGCACGACGGCATCAGCCTGTTCCTGATTCCGATGGACCACCCGGGGCTCGAGGTGCAGGCGATGCCCACCATCGGCGACGAGATCACCAACCAGGTGTTCTTCAACGACGTCTTCGTCGCCGACGAGTACATGGTCGGCGAGGAGGGTCGGGGCTTCCGGTACATCTCCGAGGCCCTGGATCTCGAGCGCTTCACCATGTTCACCTTCGCGCCCACCGAGCAGAAGCTCGGGGAGCTGGTCGAGTACGTGCGCGAGGCGAAGCGCGACGACCGCCCGCTGCGCGAGGACCCCTTCGCCCGCCGGAAGATCGCCCGGCTCACGACCGAGGCCGAGGTTGCGCGCGTGCTCGGCCTCCGCTTCGTCGCGGCCGCCCGCAGCGTCGGCGACAGGCCGCCCACCGTCGAGGCTTCGGAGTACAAGCTCTACGCCACGCACCTCTCCCAGCGCGTCGCCAACGCCATGGTCGATCTGGCCGGGGCCGGCGGGCAACTTCGCGTTCACACCGAGGGGGCGCCCATGCGGGGACGGCCCGACATGAGCTACCGCTACTCGGTGCTCGACACGATCGGAGGCGGCTCCTCCGAGATCCAGAAGAACATCATCGCGCGGCGCAAGCTCGGTCTTCCCAAGAACTTCTAGGAGCCTCGCGTGCCTGCTCCTCCGGCCCTCGACGGCATCAGCGTGATCGATTTCTCCACGGTCGGACCGGCGGCGCGCTGCTCGCGCATCCTCGCCGACTACGGCGCCCGCGTGATCAAGGTGGGCGCGCCGCCGAAGCAGGGCGGCGTGCAGATCGAGCCGCCGTACTACGCCTACAGCGCGCACCGGGGCATGCAGCGCGCGCGCATCGACCTCAAGGCGCCGGAGGGTCGGGCCGCCGCGCTCAAGCTCGCGGGCGGCGCCGACGTGATCCTGGAGAGCTTCCGGCCCGGCGTCGCCGACCGGCTCGGCATCGGGTACGCGGAGGTGCGTCGCGTGAACCCGCGGATCGTCTACTGCTCGACCAGCGGCTACGGGCAGGATGGGCCGCACGCGGGGTGGGCCGGCCACGACCTCAACTACCTCGCGGTGGCGGGCTTCCTCTACTGCACGGGTCGCCGCGCCGACGGCGGCCCGCCGCTTCCCGGCGCGACCCTCGCCGACAGCGCCGGCGGCGGCATGCACGCCGCCGTCGCGATCCTCGCGGCGCTGCTGCGGCGGGGGCACAGCGGCGAGGGCGAGTATCTCGACGTCGCGGTCGCCGAGGGGGTGCTCTCGCTCATGTCGCTCAGCGTCGACCAGCACCTCGCCACCGGCGAGGAGCCCGGGCCCGGCCACGACATCCTGACGGGGCGCTACGCCTGCTACGACGTCTACCGCGCCCGCGACGGCAGGTGGCTGGCGGTGGCCGCCATCGAGCCGGCCTTCTACGCCAACCTGTGCCGGGCCCTGGGCCTCGAGGAGTGGATCCCGAGCCAGAAGGACGACGAGCGTCAGGAGGAGATCCGGGCGGCCTTCCGCGAGGCCTTCGCCCGCCGCGACCGCGACGAATGGGTGGCGGCGCTCGCGCCGGCCGACACCTGCGTGGCGCCCGTCCATTCGATCGGGGAAGCGGTTCGCGACCCGCACTTCGAGGCCCGGGGCGCCTTCGCCGAGGCCCGGCACGCGCGCCACGGGCGCTTTCGCCAGGTGGGTCCGGTGCTGGCGGGGATGCCGCGAGCCAGGACGGCGGCCGAGGTGCGCGACGCCTCGGTCACGGACACCGAGGCGCTCCTGCACGACGCCGGGCTCTCGGCCGAGGAGATCGAAACCATGAGGAGCCAGGGGGTGGTGGCATGAGGGATCTGCCCGCCGAGATCCAGGCCTGGATCGGCGAGAAGCGCTACCGGCAGAAGGGCGAGTTCGACGTCGAGCGCGGCTACGTCTTCACGACCTGCGCCTCGGTCGAAAACGGCAATCCCCTGTTCTGGGACGAGAAGGTGGCCCAGGACCTCACCGACGGCTGGATTGCGCCGCCGACGATGCTCTCCGCCTGGTTCCGTCCCCATCACTGGGCGCCCGGACGCACGCAGCAGGCACAGCCGCTCCAGGTCCACTTCGACCTGAAGGAGAGGCTGGGTCTCCCCGAGGCGGTGATGACCGACAACACCATCACGTTCGGCGAGCCGGTGCGGACCGGCGACCGTCTCGAGACCTGGCAGATCCTGCGCTCCGTGAGCGACGTCAAGCAGACCAAGCTCGGCAAGGGCCGGTTCTGGGTGATCGACGTCGAGTACGTCAACCAGCGCGGCGACTGGGTCGGCACCGAGACCTACACGGGCTTCGGCTACAGGAGGGACGTCGGATGAGCGGCTTCGAAACGCTCACGAGCGAGCGGGTACGGGTCGGGGACCCGCTTCCCGAGCTGGCGGTGGACGTGACGGCCACGACGGTGGTGCTCGGGGCCATGGCCAGCCGTGACTGGCGGCCGATGCACCACGACTACGACTTCGCCGTCAACCGGAACGGCGTCAAGAACATCTTCCTCAACACGCCGAACCAGGCGGCCTGGTTCGAGCGCTACCTCACGGATTGGACGGGTCCCGCGGGTCGGCTTGGTCGCATCCAGTTCCGGATGAAGGACTCGGTCTTCCCCGGCGACCGCATGCTGTTCCGCGGCGCCGTGGAGAGCCTGGAGAGCGACGACACCGGCTGTGCGTGGGTCGAGGTGGCGCTCGAGCTGGCGGTCGAAGACCGCGTCGTCACCGCCTGCAACGCGCGCATCGCGATTCCGGCGACCGAGGGCGACAACCCCTGGAAGCGTCGGGGCGACCGGTGGAAGCCCAGGGGTTAGCGGCGACGCATTCCCCATTCCCAGGAGTCGAACATGGATCTGGATTTCAACGAGGAGCAGGACGTCCTGCGCGAGATGGTGCGGGGCCTGTGCGCGGAGTACGCGCCGCTCGAGACCGTTCGCGAGCACGAGGAAGACGCGACCGGGTACCCCTCGGAGTTCTGGAAGCAGCTCGGTGAGCTGGGGCTGCTGGGTCTCCTGATCCCGGAGGCGTACGCCGGGTCGCAGCAGTCGATGCTCGAGGCCGCGATCGTCTACGAGGAGTTCGGGCGCTCGCTCGCGCCGTCTCCCCACTTCGCCAGCGCCGTCATGAGCGCCGGCGCGCTGCTCGCGGCCGGGAGCGACGACCAGAAGCGCGAGTGGCTGCCGAAGATCGCGTCGGGCGAGGCGATCCTGACGCCCGCCTGGATCGAGCCCGAACGCGGTTGGGGTCGCGAGGGCGTCCAGCTCGCGGCGACGCGCGACGGCGACGGGGTGCGCCTTCGCGGAACGAAACGGCACGTTCTCTTCGCGGGCTCGGCCACGGGCCTGCTGGTGCTGGCGCGCAGCGACGGCGGAGACGTCGATCTCTTCCTCGTCGATCCGCGCTCGCCAGGGATCGCGCTGACCCAGCAGAAGAGCCTCGCCTCGGACACGCAGTACCAGGTCGAGTTCCGGGACGCGCGCGTGCCCGCCGCCAGCCGGATCGGCGCGCCCGGATCCGGCTGGCGCACCTGGGACGCGGTCATGCACGACGGCATCATCCTGCTGGCGGCGCAGGCGCTGGGCGGGGCGGAGCGCGCGCTCGAGATCACGGTGCAGTACGCCAAGGACCGCAAGCAGTTCGACAAGCCGCTGGGAGCCTTCCAGGCGATCTCCCACTACCTGGCCGACGCCGCCACGGCCATCGACGGCGGCAAGACGCTGGTCTACGAGGCGGCCTGGGCCCGCGCTGCCGGCCGGCCGGTGGATCGCCTGGCCCCGATGGCGAAGCTCTTCGCCTGCCAGACCTACCGCGACACCACCGCCATGGCCCAGCAGGTCTGGGGGGGCGTCGGCTTCACGATCGAGTACGACATCCAGCTCTACTTCCGGCGCGCCAAGCAGCTCCAGATCTCGTGGTGGGACGAGCCGTACCTGGAAGATCTCATCGCCCGCACGGTGCTCGACGGGGACGCGCCGGGTCGCGTCTGATGGGGAGGCGGCGGCCCCCGCTGCGTGGCGCCGATGCCAAGGAGTAGACGGTACGGGTTCCATGAGCGTCGAGCCGAAGCCTTCCGCCACGGTGGTGCTGATCCGCAATGGGGAGGAGCACCTCGAGCTTCTGCTGCTGGAGCGCAACACGCCCCGGGAGGAAAAGCGCGGTCCCTGGGTGTTTCCGGGCGGCAAGATCGAACCCGCGGATCGCGCCGGGCCGACTCAGAGCGTGCAGCAGAGCGCGCGCTTCGCGGCGGTCCGGGAGGCGGAGGAGGAGGCGGGGCTGCGGCTCGACGTCGCGCGGCTGGTCCCCATTTCCCGCTGGATCACGCCCGAGATCTCGCCGAAGCGCTTCGATACCTGGTTCTTCCTCGGTTGCGTCGGATCGGAACACGAGGTCCGGGTCGACGGCGGGGAGATCCGCGCTCACCGCTGGCTCGCGCCGCGCGAGGCGCTCGAGGCGCACGCCAGCGGGGAGATCCGGCTCGCCCCGCCGACCTTCGTGACCGTGAACTGGTTCCTGTCGCACGCGACGACCGAAGACGCTCTGCGGTCGCTGGGCGGCGAGCCGATCCCGACCTTCCGCCCGCGCGTCTGCCCGCGGCCCGAAGGCGTCTGCATCCTGTACGCGGGCGACGCCGGCTACGACGAGGGTGTGGTCGAGCGCGCCGGCGCCCGCCATCGCCTGTGGATGGAGCCGGACGGCTGGCGCTACGAACGCAGCGGGTAGCCTACCCCGACGAGGTTCCGGTCGGGTCCGCGCGCCGGCTGCGCTCCGGCGTGTAGCGCACCCGCATGCGCTCGCAGTTGCGCACGAGGGCGGACGGCTTGATCACGGGTCCGCCTTCCGCGTACTCCATGTCCGGCAGGCGCCGCAGCAGCTCCTCGAAGGCCACGCGCATCTCCATCCGCGCCAGGTTGGCGCCGAGACAGAAGTGGTTGCCAAGGCCGAAGCCCAGGTGGTGGGGATTGCGCTCGATCCGGAAGCGGTCCGGATCCTCGAAGACGTCGGCGTCGCGGTTGGCGGAGGGATACAGCAGCAGGACCTGCTGTCCCTTCAAGAGGCATCGCCCCTTCAGCTCGGTGTCGCGGGTCAGCGTGCGCCCGAAGGAGTGCACGGGGGAGACCAGGCGGACCATCTCTTCCACGGCCATGCGGATCCTAGAGGGATCCTCGATCAGCTTCCGGCGCTCGCCGGGGTTCTCGATCAGAAGCTGCATCCCGCCGGAGATCGCGTTGCGGGTGGTCTCGTTGCCGGCGACCATCAGGATCACCAGGAGCATGATCAGCTCGTCGTTGGCCAGGCTCAGGTGGCGCTCGCTCACCTCGTCGCCGGGCAGCCGGGTCGTCCCGAAGGTACCGAGCACGCCCGCGTCCTTGGCTCCGGTGAGAATGCTCACCAGGTCGTCCTTCGGGTGCTGGCGTCGATCCTCGATGATCTCCGTCACGTACGTGGAGTACTCGAGAAAGGCGGCGTGCGCATTGGCGACGATCTCCGGATTGTCGAGGTTGCCGTCGGCGGAGATCATGCTGTCGGACCAGTGATGGAATCGCTGGCGGTCCTCGCGGCGGATGCCGATCATCTCGGCAATCAGCAGCAGCGGCAGCGGCACCGCGATGTCCTCGACGAAGTCGCACTCGCCCGCGTTCGCGATCGCGTCGAGGGTCTCCGCGGTGATGTCGCGGAAGACGACCTCCAGATTCTTGACCATGCGGGGCGTGAAGCCGTTGTTGATGAGGCCCCGCAGCTGGGCGTGGCGGGGCTCCTCCTCGTCGATGAGCCCGATCTTGGTGGCGCCTCCCGGGCGCACTCCCTGTCCGGACGTGAAGAGATCCTGGTGCTTCGAGACGTATGCGATGTCCTCGAACCTGGCGATGAGCCACACCCCGTCCTTGTCGGACCAGCGGACGGGATCGTTCTCCCGCAGCCACTTCAGGCGCTCGGCCATGGAGGCGTCCCAGCTCCGCGCGGACAGATACTCGACGTTCACGTCCATGGGGGTCATTCCTCTTCGGCGAAGAGAATCGCCACGAGCTTCCTGAGAAATCGCGTCTGCCTCGCCAGGGCCTGCTTCTGGATCAGGTCTTCGCCGCTCAGTTCGCGGTAGAAGGGGGCGATCGTGAAGTGGCCGACCACGACGTGGTACATGGCGAGCACGAGGAGGGGGATCTGTTCCTTCTCCCAGCGGTGCGCGGCGGGACCGGCCTCGACCATCTCGTGGGCGCGCGCGAAGATCGGCTCGATCCACTCGCGCAGCATCGGTGTCAGGCGCTGCCCGCCGGACAGCGTCTCGTGCAGGACGAGCCGGGGCAGGTTCGGGCGCTGCTCCAGCAGCGCCATGATCCGTTCCACCACCCGGGCCGAGTCGCGGTAGGCATCCCGCCCCTCCTCCATGTACTCGGAGAGGACCGTCCGCACCGGTCCGATGCCCCGCTCGAGGACGGCCGCGTAGAGCGAGTCCTTGCTGTCGAAGTGGTTGTAGAGGCTCGGGATGCGCAGCCCCACCCGCTCCGCCACGTCGCGCAGGGTCGTGCCCGCGTAGCCCCGCTCCGAGAAGAGCTCCTCGGCGGCGTCGAGGATGCGCGCCGCCGTGATCTGCCCCTTGCGGCGCGGGGCCGCGGGCGCGCGGGCGGTCACCGGGGCGGTGGGCATGGCCAGCACTCCGAAAAAACTAACTAGCGTTAGTTTGTCTTTTTGCCCCCGGGAAGTCAAGCGAGCGGGTTCGACGTGCCGAAGATCGGCCCGCGTGCTCGGGTATCCTGTTCCCGGCGGTCCAAAGGGGGATCGCCGCGGGCGGAGGGGCGATGAGAATCGGAGTGGTGATTCACGCGACGGACCGGAGCATGAGTCCGGCCGAGCTGGCGCCCGAGGCCGAGGCGCGGGGCTTCTACTCCCTGTACGTCCCCGAGCACACCCACATTCCCACCAGTCGGCGCACGGCGCCGCCCACCGGGGAGGAGGTTCTCGCCGACGAGTACCTGCGCAGCCTGGACCCCTGCGTCGCGCTGGGCGCCGCCGCCGCGCTGACCTCGCGCATCCGGCTGGGCACCGGCGTAGCGCTCGTCGCGCAGCACGATCCGATCACCTTCGCCAAGCAGGTCGCCACCCTCGATCTGCTCTCGGGGGGCCGTTTCGTGCTCGGAATCGGCTACGGGTGGAACGCCGAGGAAATGCAGAACCACGGCATCGACGTCAAGCGCCGCCGGGCCATCGTGCGCGAGAAGATGCTGGCCATGCAGGAGCTGTGGTCGAACGAGGTCGCGTCGTTTCGCGGCGAGTTCGTGCGCTTCGAGCCGAGCTGGCAGTGGCCCAAACCGCTTCAGCAGCCGCGGCCGCGGGTGCTGATCGGCGGCGGGGCGGGTCCCCGACTCTTCGCGCACATCGCCGAGTACGCCGACGGCTGGATGCCGATCGGAGGCTCCGGCGTGGGGCAGGCGCTTCCCGAACTCCGGCGCGCGTTCGAAGAGCGGGGTCGCGATCCGGCCGCGCTCCACGTCGTGCCGATGGGTGTTCTTCCCGACCGCGCCAAGCTCGACCACTACGCGTCGATCGGCATCACCGAGACCGTACTGCGCCTGCCGCCGCAGCCGCGCGACGCCGTGATGCCGGTGCTCGACGAGTACGCGCAGTACGTCTGAATCACCGCGCGCTTCTTCGAGGGTCTTACGCGGACTCGATGCGGCGAAGGATCACGACGGGAATCTCGCGCGCCGTCTTCTGCTCGTACTTCGCGTACATCGGGTTCTCCCGCTGGACCCACGGCCACAGGCGTTCCCGCTCCTCGCCCTCGGCGAGGATCGCTCGCACCCGGCGCTCCTCTCGACCGAAGCGCACGCGCGCCTCGGGGTTCTGGTCCAGGTTGCGCCACCAGCCGGGATGGTGGTCCCGTCCGTTGTTCGAGGCGACGATGATCAGGTCGTCGCCGTTCGGATAGCAGGCCAGCGGAATGGTGCGCTCCAGGCCGCTCTTTCGGCCGACGGTCGTCAGCAGCAACATGTCGATGCCGGCGAGCCTCGCGCCGATCCGCCCCCCGGTCCCACGGTAGACGGCGCGGTGAAGCTGCGTGAACCACGCCCAGTTGGCCATCTCGAGTCGCTCCTTCGACGGGGGGCCGGGAAGTGCGACCGACCGGCACGTCGAGCGGGTATACTACCAGGGGATCCCTCGGCGATGAGCGGACCCCGGGAGTCGGACCCCATGAGCTTCCTCCGCAACCCCGCGTGAGCGAGTCGGGAGCGGCAGTGCTCGACGACCCCTTCGCGGACCTCGCTGACCGCGAGCTGCTCGCGCCGCTCTCGCCCGAGGAGCGGAAGCATCTCGAGCTCCATCACTACGTGAAGAGCGGAGAGCACGTGATCTGGATCGAGCCCGAGGGCCGCGTCCGGCAGGAGAAGTACGCGAAGCTCTACTACCTCCGGACCGCGAAAGGCGTGTTCCGGACCAGCCGCGTCACCGACGAGATCGTCGAGGTCTAGCGCTTCACGATCACCGACGAGCCGTGTCCGAAGAGGCCCTGATTGGCGGTGAGGCCCACCTTGGCGCCCTCGACCTGACGCTCGCCGGCCTCGCCCCGCAGCTGCCAGATGAGCTCGCAGACCTGCGCGATCGCCTGCGCGGGCACCGCCTCGCCGAAGCAGCCGAGCCCCCCGCTCGTGTTGACGGGGATCCGGCCGCCGATCGTGGTGTCGCCGTCGTTCAGCAGCCGCTCGGCCTCACCGGGCTTGCACAGGCCGATGTTCTCGTACCAGTCGAGCTCCAGGGCCGACGAGAGGTCGTAGACCTCCGCCAGGTCGAGGTCTTCGGGGCCGAGGCCCGCCTGCTCGTAGGCCGTCTTGGCGATCGAGTCCTTGAAGAGCGTATCCGGGACGCCGGCGCCCGCCGCCGAATCCGTCGCGAAGTTGGGCATCTCGATGACGGTGTTGGGGTAGCGGGGTGTCACCGTCGACACGGCCGCGATCGTGACCGGCCGGCTCGTCCGCTTCCGCGCGAACTCCATGCTGGAGAGCACGAGCGCGGCGCCGCCGTCGCTGGTGGCGCAGATCTGGAGCAGGCGCAGCGGATCGGAGACCATCGCCGACTGGAGGACGTCCTCGATCGAGAATGCCTTCTTGTAGCGCGCGTAGGGGTTGGTGCAGCCGTGCCGGCTGTTCTTGACCTTGACCCTGGCGAAGTCGAGCTCGGTGGCGCCGTAGATCTCCATGCGGCGGCGCGCGTACAGGCCGAAGTAGACGGGGTTGGTGGCGCCCAGCAGCCGGAAGCGCAGCCAGTCCGGGTCGTCCTGGCGATCGCCTCCGGTGGGCGCGAAGAAGCCCTTGGGAGCGGCGTCGGCGCCGACGACGAGCGCCACGTCGCACAGCCCCGCGAGGATGTGAGCCCGAGCCGTGTTGATCGCCTGCGAACCGCTGGCGCACGCGCCGTAGGTGCTCGCTACCTGGGCGCCCGACCAGCCCAGCGCCTGCGCGACGCTGGCTCCGGCGACGAAGCCCGGGTAGCCGTTGCGGACCGTTTCGCCGCCCGCGATGAACTGGACCTGGCTCCACTCGAGGCCGGCATCCTGAAGCGCGTCCCGGGCGGCCTTGACCCCGTACTCGACGAAGTTTCGTCCCCACTTCCCCCACGGGTGCATTCCGGCGCCGAGAATCGCGACTTCGTTGGCCATCGAACTCTCCAGGCGGCTCGCCTCAGTCGGCGACCGGTCTCCACTTCCAGACGACGTACTCGCGCTCGTCGTCCTCGTAGAGGGTGTCCACGACGAGCTCCATCTGCATACCGGCTTCGAGCCGGTCGATGCCCACGCCGGGAACGACCTGTCCGAGCACCACCATCTTCTCGGCTTCGAGCTCCACCGCGGCGATGGCGTAGGGCTCGAAGGGATCCGTGGTGACGTAGGGCGCCGGCGGCGGGTAGCAGTTGTTGGTGAACGACCAGAGTCGGCCGCGGCGGCTCAGGGGAACCTCCTCGAGGTCGGCTGCGCCGCAGGCGGGGTTCCGGCAGGCGAAGGTCTCCTTCGGAAAGAAGTAGCTGCCGCAGGCGCTGCACCGCGTGCCGAGGAGCCGCGGGCCGTCGGGGTCCGAGCGGAACCATCCCTCGACGGCGGGAGTCTGCGCCTTGGCCGGGCTCATGGCGGCATGCCTCCGGGTTGATCGGGCCTCTGTTCTATCACAGGTGGAGGCCGAGCCGCACCCGCCGCCCGTCGGGCGCAGTCCCTCCGACGCGCCGCTCAGATGCGCCGGTCGCGGTCCTTCCAGTAGCGGTCGCGCAGCTGCCGGACCTGGAGCTTGCCCGTCGGGTGGCGCGGAAGCGCGGGCTCGAAGTCGATCGAGCGCGGCACCTTGTAGGCGGCGAGCCGCTCGCGTCCGAAGGCGAGGATCTCGGCTTCCAGCGGCGGGGACGGCGACGGGCCGGGCTCGAGCTGGACGACGGCCTTGACGCTCTCGCCCCACTCGTCGTCGGGGATCCCGAAGACGGCCACGTCGGCGACGGCCGGGTGCTCCTGGAGCACCTGCTCGATCTCCGCCGGGTAGATGTTCACGCCGCCCGAGATGATCGTGTGCGAGCGGCGATCGACGAGGTACACGTAGCCGTCGCCGTCGACCCGACCGATGTCGCCGAGGGTGAACGCGCCGTCCTCCAGGTGGGCCCGGGCGGTCTTCTCGGGATCGCGGTGATACGCGAAGACCTGCGTCCGGGTCCGGTGGCGGGCGTAGAGGAGACCCGTCTCGCCGGCCGGCAGACGGCGCCCATCCTCGTCGACGGCGAAGACCTCGTAGGCCGGCACGGCCCGGCCGACGGTGCCCGGGTGCGCGAGCCAGTCGGCGGAGTCGACGAGCGTGCAGACGCCGCCCTCGGTGCCCCCCCAGTACTCGACGAGCCGCTCGCCCCACCAGGCGATCATGCGCTGCTTGACGCCGGGCGAGATCGGGGCGGCACCGTGCAGCACGAGGTCGAGCCGGGGTGCGCTGAAGCGCTCGCGGACCTCGGGCGGAAGCCGCAGCAGCCGCACGAACATCGTGGGCACCATGTGCGTGTGCCGCACCTCGCGCTCCCGGATCAGCTCGAGCGCGTGTTGCTCCTCCCAGCGCGGCATGATCACGATCGGCGCGCCGTTCGCGTTGTCGTAGATCGCGAAGAGAAGCGGTGCCGCGTGGTAGAGCGGCCCGGTCACGAGGTGCGGGCCGCTGCCGTCGAGGCCGAGGGCCGCGCCCGCCGCGGCCGTGTTCGCGAGCCAATCGGTCAGCGTGGGGGCACGCCGTCGCTGCACGCCCTTGGGCCGGCCGGTGGTGCCGCTCGTGTAGATCATCGTGCCGCCGGCGGGTCCCGCGGGATCCGGCGGAGCGTCGGAAGCCGCCGCCAACGCCCGGTCGAGCTCGTCTCCCGTCCGGATCCGCGCGGGCGCTCCCGCCTCGCGGGCGGTTGGCTCGAAGCGCTCGTCGCAGAAGAGCACACGCGCGCCGGAGTCCGCGACGATGGCGGCGATCTCACGGCTTCCGAGATGCCCGTTGATGGGCGTGAGCCAGATCCCGGCCCAGATGGCCCCGAGGGTCAGCTCGACGAGCTCCACGCGGTTGTCCATGAGGACGGCGGCGCAGTCGTCGGGCCCGAGCCCGAACTCGTCTCGCAGCAGGTGGGCGATGCGCGCGGCGCGGTCGATCAGCTCGGCCCAGGTGCGCCGCCGCGTGAGGTCGTCCAGCGCCGGCCCCCCCGGATCGCCGGCGGCGCGCTCGAAGATCGTGGGTCGTGCCGTCATCGCGGTCCGCGAGCGTACCGAACCCGACCCGAGTGCTCCGAAGCCATGCCCGCACCGGCTCGGGAACCGGGAAGGACGCCGGTTGCGCAAGGTCTAAGATGGGGAGCGGACGGCGATCGGGGGCGGGTCGGAGTTGCGGGATCGCGGAGACCAGGGGCGTGAGCGTGCGGGAGGCTCGAGCGCCGACGGCACCACGCGGCCCGGCGCGTGGGCGCGGGCGGCGGCGCTGGCCGTCCACCTGCTGGCCGCGGTCGCGCTCACGTGGCCGCTGGCGGCCCGACTCGGGACGCACCTTCCCCAGGGCACGGAGGTTGCGGGCACGATCCCCCTCTTCAATCTCTGGAGCCTGCGCTGGAACGCCGATCGGCTCGCCCACGGCTACGCCGGCTACTGGGACGCCCCCATCTTCCGCCCGGAGAAGGACACCTTCGCGTTGTCCGAGCCACAACCCGCCACGGGGATTGCGTTCGCCACGCTGCGCGCGGTCTCGCGGAGCGACGTCGCCGGCTTCGGCCTCGTCGTCCTCGCAACCTTCCTCGCGAACGGCCTGGTCGCGACGTGGTTGCTGCGCGGGCTCGGGGTTCGCTTCGTGCCTGCCCACGGCGCCGGTCTCGCGGCACAGGCGCTCCCCTTCGTCGTGCACGAGCTCGGGGTGCTCCAACTCCTCGCCGTCTACCCGATCTTCGGCGCCCTGCGCGGACTCGCCGACGTGGCGCGGGCGCCGAGCCTCCGGCACGGAATCGTCCTCGGGGTCTTCGTCGCGCTCACCGGGCTCACGTGCTCCTACTACGCGGTCGGGCTCCCGCTCTTCCTCGCACTCGCGGCGGTGTTTCTCGGCGAGCGTCGACACCTCACGCTCGAGAGGCGGGCAACCGCGGCGGCGCTGGCGATGGCGCTGGCGGTGGCGGCGCTGATGCTGACGCCGACGCTGATCGGTCAGCTGCGCGGGACGGCGGCTTACGAGCGATCGGACCGGGCGACGCAGGACCTGAGCGCCTCGCCCGCCGACTGGCTTCGCCCGCACCCGGACGGGATCGTGGCCCCAAGGCTGCCTTGGACGACCGATCCCTCGGTCCGGCACGCCCGCCACCTGTACCCGGGGACGGCTCTCCTGATCCTCGCCGGCGCGGCTCTCGTGGCGCTCGCCCGCGGTCCGCGGGCGCGCTGGATCGGGGTTGCGGCGGTGGGGGCGTCCCTCGCCTTCGCGCTCTCGCTCGGCCCGAGGCTCGAGCTCGGCGAGTGGCGACCCTACGACCTGCTCGCGTCCTGGGTGCCCGGGTTTGCGAAGCTCCGGAGCCCGTTCCGGTTCGCGGTCTTCGGCCAGCTGTGCCTCGTGATCCTCGCCGGCCTCGCACTCGACGGGCTCTGGCGCGTGCGCGGCCGCGCTCGCGGCGGGGCGAGGGGACTCGCGGTCCTGCTCGTCGCCACGGCGCTGGTCGAGGGGGCGGCGGTGCCCGCGGCGCTGACGCCGTACCCCGGCGACGCGATGCGCGAGCCCTGGATCGCCTGGCTCGCCGATCAACCAGCGGGGATCGCGGTGCATCTGCCCCGCCCCCCCGCCCTCGGAGCGCGAACCGCCACGCCGGTGGTCGTGTCCATGCTCCAGTCCCTCGAGCACGGCAAGCCCCTGGGCGACGGCTACTCGGGCTTCGTCCCCGCCTCCTACCGCGCGCTGCGGGAGCGGCTCGGCGCCTTTCCGTCGGATCCTTCCCTCGACGCGCTCCGCGAGCGCGGCATCGTCTACGTGATCGTCCCGCGCGATTGGTTCGCCCAGCTCCCCTTGCAGGGCCGCATCGCGATCCGGCGGCGGCTCGACACCGCGTACGCTGGCGACGAGAAGCGGATCCTCCGACTGCGACCGCCGGGCGGGTCGTCCAGCGGCCGCCCCCCCGGACCGGAGCCTGCACGCTCGTAGATCGCAGGCCCTCGGGTCGTCGCGGCTCTGGCAGCGGGTGGTGGTGTTTGCCCTCGCTTCAGGAACCGGCAGGTCGGCCCGGAATCGCCGGTGCGGGCTCAAGCTTTCGTCGCGGCGGTCCGAACAGGGTCTGCATCCGGGTGGCGCCGCTCCCCGA
>JAOTUO010000381.1 GCA_029863845.1 Myxococcales bacterium | reverse complement strand
CCGGCTCTACTACGCCGTCTGGTTACTCACCACCCTCGGGTACACGGCCGGCTTCATCACGATCCCGGTGCTCGTCGGCCGGGCCGTCACCTCCGTCGTCGAGGGCGAGCCTCACACCGAGACGCTCCGCTGGCTGCTGCGGCTGGCGGCCGTGGTGGTGGCGACGGCCGGGCTGCGCTTCTTCACGCGAACGCTCGTGTTCAACGCGGCCCGCGAGATCGAGTACGAGATCCGGAACGACCTCTTTGCGCACCTGCTGCGCCTCCCGCAGTCCTTCTTCTTCCGCTGGCGCACCGGCGACATCATGAGCCGCTGTGTGAACGACGTGAACGCCCTGCGTCTGATGATGGGCGTCGGCGTGCTGAACGTCGTGCAGACGCCGATCCTCTACCTGGGCTCGTTCTGCGCGATGGCCTACCTGAACTGGCGGCTCGCGCTTCTGGTAGTGGTTCCGTATCCCGCGTTCATCTGGATCGCGCGCGGCCTGGGCCGCGCGATCCACCACTGGAGCCTCGCGGTGCAGGAGGGGCTCGCGGACGCATCCAACCAGCTGCAGGAGAGCATTTCCGGGATCGCCGTGGTCAAGGCGTACGCGATGGAACCGGTGTCTGCGCGGCGCTTCGAGCGGGCCAACCAGGCGCTCTTCCGCCGCCAACTCGCGCTGGCGCGGTCGAACGCCCTGATGCCCGCGACCGTGCAGATGCTCCCGGCGATGGCCATGTGGATCGTGCTGGTTTTCGGGGGCGGTGCGATCACCCGGGGCGAGATGACGGTCGGCGAGTTCTTCACCTTCGCCATGTACGTCTATCAGCTCACCTTCCCCACCGTGATCATGGGCTGGGTCGTCGCGTTGGTGCAGCGCGGGGCGGCGGCCATGCGGCGCCTCGACGAGCTGCTCTCCGAAGAGCCCGCGATCGCCGACCGACCCGACGTCGAGCCCGTCACCGATCTGCGCGGAGAGATCGAGTTCCGCGATCTCAGCTTCCAGTATCCGGAGTCGGGTCGCGAACCGGCCCTGCGCGGGATCGATCTCCGGGTCCCGGCTGGGACGACGCTCGGGGTCGTCGGGCCGGTGGGATCCGGCAAGAGCACCCTCGCATCCGTGATCCCGCGCCTCTTCGAGGTCGACGACGGACGGCTGTTCATCGACGGCATCGACGTGAACCGCATCCCGCTGCGCACGCTGCGCTCCAGCATCGCGATGGTGCCGCAGGAGTCGTTCCTGTTCTCGATGAGCCTCGGCGACAACATCGCGTTCGGCGCAGAGGGCGCAGACGCCGAGACCGTGGTCGAGGCGGCGACGCGGGCCCAGCTCGCCAAGGACGTGGCCGAGCTGCCGCAGGGCTACGAGACGATCGTCGGCGAGCGCGGCGTCATGCTCTCGGGCGGGCAGCGTCAGCGCGCGGCGTTGGCGCGGGCGCTCGCGCTGCGTCCGCGGATCCTGATCCTCGACGACACCCTGTCGAGCGTGGACGCGGCGACGGAGAAGGCCATCCAGCAGGAGCTGGAGGTGGTCTTCGCCGGGCGCACGGTCGTCGTCGTGTCCCACCGCGTGAGCGCGGTGCGCTCCGCCGACCTGATCGCCGTGCTCGACGAGGGCCGGATCGCGGAGCGCGGCACGCACGCGGAGCTCCTCGCGGCGGGCGGCCTCTACGCTCGCCTGGCGCGCGAACAGGCCCTGCACGAGGACCTCGAGGGCTCCTTCGTGGGCGTCGAGGTGAGCGCGTGAGCGCAGCCGATCGCCGCGGCAACGGGAGCGCGCCGCCCGATTCGATCAGCGCCAGCGCCCGGGACGCGATGCACGAAGAGGAGGCGCTCGGCAAGGCCTACGACGCGCGCCTGCTGCGGCGGCTCTGGACCTACGTCGCTCCCTACTGGCGTCTGGTCGCGATCACGCTGCTGCTCGTGGGACCGCTCTTCGTCTTCGACGCGGCTCCGGCGTGGATCATCAAGACGGGGCTCGATCGGGTGGCGGGCGACGGCGCCGCCGGCGAGGGCGGCGTCGCCGGCTTCGCAAGCCGCCTGCTGGAGGCGCCGGCCGGCATTCCGCAGTTCCTGTGGCTGGGCGCGCTCTATCTGGTCGTGATGGCGATCCGGGCCGCGCTCCAGTTCGTCCACATGCTGGTGATGGCGTATACGGGTCAGCACGCGATGCGCGATCTGCGCCGCGACGTCTTCGCCCACATCCAGAAGCTCGACCTCGCTTTCTTCGATCGCTACCCCGTCGGGCGCCTCGTCACCCGCGCCACCAACGACGTGGAGAACGTGGCCGAGATGTTCTCCGCGGGAATCGTCGCGGCGATCACGGACCTGCTCAGGATGGCGGGCTTCGCGATCCTTCTCTTCCTCGTGGACGCCCGCCTGGCGCTCTTCGCCTTCCTCGCCGTGCCCGTCCTCGCGGTCGTCGCCGTGATCTTCCGCCTCAAGGTGCGCGCCGCCTACCGTCTGGTGCGGGTGAGGATCGCGCGCATCAACACCTACATCCAGGAGAACGTCGCCGGGATGAAGGTCGTGCAGCTCTTCACGCGGGAGGACCGCAACCGCCGGGAGTTCGACCACCTGAACGCGGTTCACCGCGACTCCTGGCTGCAATCGATCCGCTACGACTCGGCCCTCTTCTCCGTCGTCGAGCTCGCCCAGGGAATCACGGTGGCGCTCATCGTCTGGAAGGCCACGGGACTGGCGGAGGCCGGAATCCTGTACGTGTTCATCGACTACACCCGGTTGTTCTTCCTCCCGCTTCGCGAGCTCTCGGCCCGGTACTCGGTGATGCAGTCCTCGATGGCCAGCTGCGAGCGCATCTTCCAGCTCCTGGACACCGAGCCGCGGGTGAAGGACCCGCCGCAGCCGGCGCCGGCCCGGCTGCGTGCGGCGGAGCGGGGAACGGTCGAGTTCGAGAACGTGTGGTTCGCCTACCAGGGAGACGACTGGGTGCTGCGCGACCTCTCCTTCCGCGTCGAGGCCGGCGAGAAGGTGGCGATCGTGGGGGCGACGGGGGCCGGGAAGTCGACGATCATCAACCTGCTGACGCGCTTCTACGACGTGACGAAGGGCCGGATCCGGCTGGATGGGGTCGACCTGAGGGAGCTGCGCCAGCAGGACCTGCGCCGACGCGTGGCGATGGTGCTGCAGGACGTGTTCCTGTTCAGCGGCACCGTCGCGGACAACATCTCGCTGGAACGGGAGGATCTCGATCTCCAGAGCGTCCGGAGCGCCGCCCGCGCCGTCCAGGTGGACCGCTTCATCGAAGCTCTCCCGGAGGGCTACGCGACGCCGATCCGGGAGCGGGGCACCAACTTCTCGGGCGGGCAGCGCCAGCTGCTCTCCTT
>JAOTUO010000380.1 GCA_029863845.1 Myxococcales bacterium | reverse complement strand
ACAAGGGCAAGGCCGTGGACGTGAAGCAGGTGGGACGGGAGCTGGGCGTCCGGTACGTCGTGGAGGGCAGTGTGCGCCGCGCGGGCGGGCGCGTGCGGGTGAGCGCGCAGCTGATCGACGCCACCACCGGCCACCACGTCTGGGCGGAACGCTACGACCGCGACCTCTCGGACATCTTCGCCGTGCAGGATGAGATCACCGAGACCATCGCCCGCGCCATCGAACCCGCGGTGGGCAGCGTTGAGCGGCGCCGAGCCCTTGCCAAGCCCCCCCAGAATCTCGACACCTGGGACCTCTACCAGCGGGCAGTGTCCCACATGGCGAACCAGACCCGCGAGAGCCAGCGCGAAGCCCGCGCCCTGTGCGAGCGGGCGCTGGAGCTGGATCCGGCGTTCTCCGAACCCGCGGCCCTCGCCTCCCGGACGCACATCTTCGACGTCTTCAATCAGTGGTCCGACGACGTGGAGGCATCCGCCACCGAGGCCATGCGCCTCGCCGAGCAGAGCGTCGCACTCGACCCGGAGAACGCGCGATGCCACGGCGCCCTGGCCTGGGCCTGCATCTTCAGTCAGCAGGCCGAGCGGGCGAGCGAGGAGTTCGAACGCGCCATCGCGCTCAACCCGAGCTACACGTCGGGCTACTGGGGGCTGGGCGTGGCGCTCTACAGCCTCGGTCGCCCCGACGACGCCGTGGCCATGATCGAGAAGGCGATCCGCCTTTCGCCCCAGGATCCCAGCCTGTCCTTCTTCCTCCATAACCTGGGCATGGCTCACTTCGTGGCCGGCCGCTACGCGGATGCGGCGGACGCGGCGCGCCGGGCCATCGCCTTGCGGCCGGACCAGCCCGCGCACCATCGCCTGCTCGCGGCCTGCTGCGGGCACCTGGGTCAGCTCGGCGAGGCGCGTGCGGAGCTGGCCGAGCTGGTGCGCCTCGCCCCCGACTTCTCGCTGGAGGCCTTCCGCTTCCTCAACCGCATGGTGGCGGACGGCATGATCGAGGGGTGGCGCAAGGCGGGCTGGGAAGGCTGAGGTTCAGCTGGCCTCCGGCATGCAGTCCGGCCGCCAGCGAGCGCGGATGCGCTCGCAGAAGTCCATCCTCGTGTTCGACTCGTCGACGGGAGGACCCAAGTGGTCTCCTTGCTGGACGGTCTGGGAAGGGTCGTCGATCCGGACTGTCAGACGCTGTGTGGCACGCCCGAGGACCCGGCAATTCTCTAGACGCGGATCGAGTCCGCGAAGCTGGCCGGGGTCGAGCCGCGCGCTCCGGGATCGGCAGGCGCCTGGCGCCTTCGCAGCCCTCAACTCGACCTGCGCGGTGGTGCCGGGCAGGTCACTCGTCGTCCGGCTCACGCTCCAGAGGTCCGCTCGAATCGGAAGTCGCAGTGGTCGCCCTTTCGACCCAGTGTCCGCGTGCGGAGGAAGCGGATGCCGAAGGGCTCGAGAAAGCCTGGCATGAAGACCTCGTCCGAGTAGCAGCCGCTCTCGCACGCTTCGATGATGCCCAGGAGCTTGGGGATCTCGCAGAAGGCGCAGTAGGTCACGTCCACGGCGAGGGCGGCGTCTGAGTCCTCCACGACGCGGAACTCGTGCAGGCCCGCTTTGGCCTCGGCCTCGAAGAAGGCCAGCATGTATTTTCGGAGGCCTCCGAACGGGTCGTCCAGGCGCTCGAGCTCCGAGCTGGAAGGCAAGAGCGCCTCGTTCATGGGGATGGCGACCCCATCCATGATCTCCCGGTAAATGGAGAGGGCCCGCTCCATACCCACCATCTTCGCGGTGGCGGAGAACATGGCGGTGTTGCCGACGAGGCGGTCGATGAATTTCTCGTTCGTGACGCCCCGGCGCCGGACGGGTTCGAGGTCCATGCGGAGCATTCGCCTCTTCTCCCGCCAGGTCAGAAGCAAGAAGCGAACTAGGCCGAGCAGACCCAGATGCTTCTTGATCACCTTCGTGCCTTCGCTTCGTATGCGCTTCTGCACGGCGTCGGGAAGCGTCGTCATGGTTTCGCTGAACGGTCGCCCATAGTTCTTCAAGCTCTCGACGTTCATGATTCGGTCCTCCCCGCTGCTCGATGGAAGGGGCGAGATCGCCCCGCGAGAGAATGTAGTGCTCCCGCGGAGTCGAGGGGTGGCAGACGCGAGCGCTGGCCCGGGTCTGTCGCGGGTCCCTTGCGAATACACCATAGCCTCGGCGTTGCGAGGAAGCCCCGGGGTTCGGCTGCGCGGCGAGACCTGCTGCGATGCTTCGTTGAAGGAGGCCGCAGGCACGGGCGGCGCCGGACGAATTTTGATGACCCACAGGCGCCGTCTTCACTCTCGTGGCACAGTATCTGGTGGCCGGGCAGTGCTACGCCCACGTGCGGGCCCTGGACGAAGCAGGCAGCTCGTCGGCTGGCTCTCGACCGACACCTGCTGAGGCAGGGTCCGTCACCGTGAAGCGTTGGAGAACCCATGAAGACCTCGCAGAATTTCGCGCGCCCGGCCGCGACGGGCTTTCTCGCAGCGGGGCTGTTCGCCTGCTCATTGGGTAGCTCCCCGGTCGTTTCTCGGGAAATGCTCGCCCACGAGATCGAGTCCGGTACCGCGCCGGTCATCCTCGACGTGCGGTTCGAATCCGAGTACGAGTCGGGTCACGTACCGGGTGCGATCCACATTCCCTTCCAGTCGGTCGCCTCGCGCCACGAGGAGATCTCCCTCGACAAGGAGCAACCGATCGTGGTCTATTGCGCACACGGTCCACGCGCGGCCTGGGCCGGCCGCGCCCTGCGCAACGCGGGCTACACCAACGTCGTGTACCTCGAGGGCCACATGGCTTCCTGGGAGAAGGACGGCCTACCACAGGAATCGAAGCCGGCGCGGAACGCAGAATCGGAAAAATGATGATGAGACGGCTTCTAGGCTTCTGCAACGCGTAGGGAAAATGAGGGGCGTGCTCAACGTCCGATAGGCCGGAAGTGACAACTTTCCTCGGAGCCTGCGACCGTAGCCGGCGCGTTCTTCGACCTCGACGCGGCCTGTCGCCCGGGGCTCGACCCGCTCGAGCGCGGGAGCTGAGGCGCCCCGACGGCTGCTACGCTGCGCGCAGCGGGGTGCCCCCGCGACCCATGCCAGATCGATCTCAGGGGGGCAGGTCGCGCTGAGAGCAACGCGTTATAGTGTCAATTTGAATGTTCGGCTGGAGCTGGGGCCGCCCGCTCCTAGCGGTTCGGGGCGTTCGTAGCCCGAGGGATCTGCCGCTAGAGCGATTCGTCCTACAGATCGGGAAGGGGGCGGTGGGCGATGTCTCGAGCCTCACTGCAGGAGACTCCCAGGACCCGGAGCACGTACTCCACCACGTCGT
>JAOTUO010000379.1 GCA_029863845.1 Myxococcales bacterium | reverse complement strand
CGCACGATCTCGCGACAGGCGCGCAGGGCGTCGAGCATCGCGACGCCGTTGTGGAGCGACAGGCTCATGACGTACATGAACTGGATCAGGTGGAGCTGCCAGGCGATCTCGCGCAGCACCGGTATGCGCAGCAGCCAGCGATCGGCGGCGGCCGCCCCGTCGGCGCTCCGCACCCAGCGCCAGCCGAGCGCGCCCGTCACCGAGAACACCACCAGGCCGGGCAGCCAGTACTCGCGCAGCCACTCGCCCAGCACCATCAGGAAGCGCGTGGTGATGGGGAGCTGGTCCCAGATCAGCTGGAAGAGGTCGCCGAACTTCGGGAACACGACGATCAGCACGAACAGCACGACCGCGACCGAGAACACCACCAGGAAGGCCGGATACGAGAAGGCCGAGATCAGCGTCGAGCGCAGCTCCTGGCGCTTCTCGTCGATGTCGCGCAGGCGTTGCAGCACGCGGTGCAGGAAACCGCCCGTCTCGCCCGCGGCGACCAGGTTGACGTAGGCCGGCGGAAACGCGTCGGGATGCTTCGAAAGCGCCTGGGAGAACGGAAGACCGCCGGAGACGTTCTCCCGCACGTCGGCGATCAGCTGGCGCAGCTCGGGGTGCGCCGTCTGGCTCTCGATCGTCCCGAGGCTCGTGTGCAGCGGGTTGCCGGTCTCCAGCAGCAGCGCCAGCCGCTCCGTGAAGAACATCCGCTCCTTGGCGCCGATGCCGCCGCCGATCCGGATCTCGCCCAGCCTGCGCCATGCCTTCGGGCGCGTCTCCGGGGCCGCTGCTCTCGCGATCTCGATCGGCATGCGCGCGTCAGCTGTTCAGGACCCGGAGGACTTCCTCGATGGCGGTCTCTCCGGCCATGACGCGTTCGATCCCATCCTGGACGATCGTCCGGATCTCCCGCTCGCGCAGGTGCGCGTCGAGCTCGTCGCGCGACGGGTTCGAGACGATCAGCTTCTGCAGCCCGGCGTCGCTCTCGAGGATCTCGTGGATCGCCATCCGGCCCCGGTAGCCGGAGTCGTAGCAGGCGTCGCAGCCGCGGCCGCGGCTCAGGCGGAGCTTCTTGGTGGGCTCGACGCCGTAGGCCTTCAGCGCATCCGGCGCCGCCGCGTACGACGTCTTGCAGCTCGGGCAGATCGTGCGCACCAGGCGCTGCGCCATCACGCCGATCAACGCCGAGGACAGCAGGAACGGCTCGACGCCCATGTCGAGCATCCGGGTCACGGCCCCGATGCTGTCGTTGGTGTGCAGCGTGGAGAGCACGAGGTGGCCGGTCAGCGCCGCCTGCACCGCGATCTCGGCCGTCTCGCGCTCGCGGATCTCGCCCACCATGATGATGTCGGGATCCTGGCGCAGCACGTGCTTCAGCATCTTCGCGAAACCCAGGTTGATGTTCTCCCTCACCGGGTTCTGGTTGATCGCGTCGATCTGGTACTCGACGGGATCCTCGATGGTCACGATGTTCTTCTCGTCGCTGGAGAGGTGGTTGATCGCCGCGTAGAGCGTGGTCGTCTTGCCGCTTCCGGTGGGTCCGGTCACCAGCAGGAGTCCGTAGCTCCGCCCGAGCAGCACCTCGAAGCGCTCGCGGTTCGCCTTCACCAGCCCGAGCTTGTGGATGTCGAGGATCGACTCGTTCTTGTCGAGCACGCGCAGCACGACCTTCTCGCCGAAGATCCCGGGCAGCGAGCTGAAGCGCAGATCGACCGTGCGCCCCTGGGTGACCACCTGGATGCGGCCGTCCTGCGGCAGCCGGCGCTCGGCGATGTCGAGCTTCGCCATCACCTTCAGCCGCGACACCAGGGCGGGATGGGCGTCCATCGGCGGAGACATGAACGGGTACAGGACGCCGTCGATGCGGAGCCGGATGCGGCACCGGGCCCGACAAGGCTCGATGTGGATGTCGCTGGCGCGGTCGCGCACGGCGCGCTGGATCACGCCGTTGATGAGATTGATGACCGGATTCCCGGCCGCCAGCTCGTCGATGACGGCTTCGTCGGGAATCTCCTGCGTCTCGACGAGCTCGAGGTCGCCCTGGAGGTCGCCGACGTACTGGGTGAGGTCGTGGTTCTCCCCGTAGGCCGCCTCGGTCGTCTTCCGGATGTCGTCCGTGGACGCCAGCACCGGTCGCACGGCGCAGCCGCTGAGGTCCTCGACCGTCTCGATGACCGGGATCGACTGGGGATCGGCCGTCGCGACGTACACGATGCCCCTCACCTTGAAGAGCAGCAGGATCTTCAGGCGCCGGGCGATCTCCGCCTCGATCAGCCGGACCGCGACCGGATCGTAGAGGCCGGAGCGCAGCCAGACGAAGGGAACCCCGAGCTGCTCGCTGAGGGCGCCCAGCAGCCCCTTCTCCGGCAGCCAGCCCTCGTCGACCATGACCTGCGCCATGCGCCGGCCGGTCTCCCGCTGGAGCGCGAGCGCCTTCTCGATCTGCTCGTCGCTGACGAGACCCCGCTCCTTCAGGATCTCTCCGATCCGGCGCCTCTCCGGAGCCGCTCGCTGCGCTCGATGCGGGTCCGCTTCCTCGGAGTCCGGATCGATGAGCGCCACGTGATCGCTGACGCCCGTCAGACGCAGGACGTCCCGGACCGCGGCGTTGGCGTTCACGACTCGAAGCGATCCTCCGACGCGGGCCAGCGCGTCGTACAGGTCGAGCGCGGCTTCGAGCGCCTCGCTGCTCACCAGGGAGACGGCAGACAGGTCGATGACGACGTCGAGTTCGCGCGACGCGATGCAGGCCTCGACCGCCTCGCGGAGCGGCGCGATCTGGGAGTGCTCGCCGAGCGGACCGGGTGGGCTCAGGTAGGTGACGACGCCGGCGCGCGAGCGCGCGATCTCATGCATCGCTCGACTCGGGCCGTCCGGCGATCTCGAGCAGCGGGAGCGGGTCGTCCTCGAACAGCTTCTCGAAGATCGCCACGAAGCGCGGATCGAGCTGGCTGCCGGCGACGTCGCGGATCTCCCGCATCGCAGCCTCGTGACTCTGTGCCGCGCGATAGGCCCGCGAGCTGGTGATGGCATCGTACGTGTCGCCGACCGCGATCACGCGGGCGTGGAGCGGGATGTCGTCGCCCCGCAGTCCATGGGGGTAGCCGGTGCCGTCGAACTTCTCCTGGTGATAGCGGGCGGCATCGAGCGCGTTCTGGCCGAGGTGCTCGACGTGTCGCAGGATCTCGTAGCTTCGCTCGGGGTGGACCTTGACGAGCGTGTACTCGTCGTTGGTGAGCTTGCCGGTCTTGCACAGGATCGCATCGGGAATGCCGATCTTGCCGACGTCGTGCAGCAACGCGCCCCAGGAGACGGCCTCGACGTCGGCCGCCAACAGCTCGGCAGCGCGTCCGAG
>JAOTUO010000378.1 GCA_029863845.1 Myxococcales bacterium | reverse complement strand
AAGTCACCAGAACGGAGGGGTCTGGGGCTCCCCACGACACGGAGCTTTGCCGCCGAAGCAGGCCAGCGCTTTCGTCGGCGACGGATGTGAGAGAAATCACCTAAAACGCGTACTCGTCTTCCGAAACATGTACGGAGGGGGCGCGGTCTTCCGAAACATGGACCGGGGTGCGCGGACCCGACCGAGGGCATCCGATAGGCGGAGGAGCAGGTCGATGGTCCCCCACCAAGGCGACGGCATGCATACCCGTCTCGCATTGGCGCTTTCGCTCCTCGCGATCCTGGCTCCGTTGCTTTCACCGCGCCCGGGCCGGGCGCAGACCGTCCGCTTCCGGGTCCTCGAAGGCCTCGAAGTCGACGAGGCGTTGGATGTGTTCGAGGTCTACATCCGCTTCAGCGTGCCGATTAACTACCTGCGGCACGCGCCGCGCGGCCGCGGCGACACCATCGACATCCAGCTCGCGCCGCTCGCCGTGAGCGCCTTCGACCAGGACGACCTCTCCCAGACGCTCACGTTCCCGACCGACTTCCCCGTTCCCATCACGCGCATCACCTACGAAGGCGTGGCCGGCCAGAACGGTCTCGTGGAGGTGCGCTTCTCCAAGGTGCTCCGCTTCGAAGTGAAGCGGGGCAGCGATCTGCGCAGCCTCCTGCTGCGGATTCCGGTCGATGACGTGCGAGCCCGCGGAAGGCCGCAGGAGAAAAGCGCGGATCCGCCCGGCGCCCGCATCGACAAGCTCATGGAGGCGGCCCGTCGCGCGATGACCGCCCCCGACTACGAGCGAGCCGTCCTCATCTACACGAAGCTGCTCGAGATGCCGGAGAACTCCCGCTCACCGGCGGCGCGAGAGTTCCTCGGGCTGGCCCGCGAGCGACTCGGGCAGCGTGCCCACGCCAAGGCGGTGTACGAGCAATACCTCCGCCGCTATCCGGACGGGGAGGGCGCCGACCGGGTGCGCCAGCGCCTCGACGCGCTCGTCACGGCCCGCGGCGAACCGCCGGCGCCGCGCCGTGAGCGGCCGCAGGAGCAGCGCCAGATCGATTTCCGAACCCTTGGGAGCCTCTACGTGGGCTATCGGCGCCAGTCGCGGCTCCTCGACGAGGAGGGTGAGGAAGTCTCCGACTCCTCGGTCTTCAGCGACGTCTACCTGGACTCGCGTCTGACGCTCGACTCGCTCGTTCTGCGCTCGCAGCTCTCGGGGGGCTACCGCTACGACCTTCTCGAGGGGAGCTCGGCGGACGAGACGCGGGTGAGTTCTCTCTTCGTGTCGGCGCAGGACGGCCTGATCGGCTTCTCCGGATCACTCGGCCGACGCTCGAAGACCACGGGCGGGGTCCTCGGCCGCTACGACGGAGTGGAACTCCGGCAGCGCATCGGCCAGCGCTGGGAGCTGGGCGCCGTCGGCGGCTTCCCGGTGGAGTCGTCGACCTCGACGGGAATAGAGTTCGATCGCTACTTCGGGGGCCTGAGCGTCGAGGTCCGCGAGCTCTTGAACCGGCTCGACCTCGAGTTCTTCGCCATCGGGCAGACCGAAGGCGATCTGGTGGACCGCGTCGCCGTCGGCTCCGAGGCTCGCTACTTCAGCAACGGGCTCCTCCTGGCCAGCTTCGTGGACTACGACGTCTACTACCAGTCTCTCAACATCGCTCAGCTCGTGGGGAACTGGCAGCTCACGCAGCAGACGAACGTGAATACCTTTCTCGACTACAGAAACGTTCCCGTGCTCACTACGCGAAGCGCGCTCCAGGGGCAGAACGCGGATGACCTCGAGGACCTCCTGGGACTCTTCTCCAGGGACGAGATCGAGGCGTTCGCCGAAGACCGCACGGGCCGCGCCTTGACCCTCAACGCGGGCGTCTCCCACAGCTTCACGGACTCGCTGCAGCTCGCCGCGGACGTCGGCGCCACCGAGATGTCCGGCACGAAGACTTCGGGGGGTGTCGAGGGGATGGAGGGCACGGGCTTCGAGTTCTCGTACTCCGCTCAGCTCATCGCGAACGGGGTTTTCGTGCCCCGCGACCTCGTGTCCGTCGGTCTGCGCTACTTCGACGGGTCGCGGGTCGACATTGCGAGCCTGATGCTCACGAGTCGCCTCCCGATCACGCGGGACTTCCGCATCAGCCCCAGGCTCCGGATGCAACATCGCAACGAGCGAGAACTGGGCGACAGCCTGATCCTGCTGCCTACGCTTCGCTTCGACTACCGGTTGTGGAAACTCACCTTCGACGTCGACCTGGGAGTCGAATGGCGGGTGCCGCTGGGCTCGGGCCTGGACCGCGAGCTCGCCTACTTCATGACCTGCGGCATTCGTCAGGACTTCTGACGAGGCAGCTACAGGAGGATCTCGAGGTGCCTTTCGCCGATCCGCTCCTGCCGCTCATCTACGCGACGGCGCTGCTGCTGGTCTGGCTCCCCTACGGATTGCGCCGCAAGCGGCGCTCGGGGCGGGCCCGGGACGTGATCGAGGCGTCGAAGGCACAGGGGCTGATGGAGCCCGCGTCTCTGCACCCGATCATCGACGGGCGCGTCTGCATGGGCTGTGGGACGTGTGTCGCGGCCTGTCCCGAGCGGGACGTGCTCGGTCTCATCGACGGGAAGGCGGCCCTCATCACTCCCGCGAATTGCATCGGCCACGGCGTGTGCAAGGACGCGTGCCCGACGGGCGCGCTCACGCTGGTCCTGGGCACGAAGACCCGCGGCGTGGACATCCCGGTGCTCGACGCCGGCTTCCAGACGAACGTCCCCGGGATCTTCGTGGCGGGAGAGCTCGGCGGCATGGGGCTCATCCGCAACGCGATCGAGCAGGGGAGGTTGGTGATCGACTCGATCCGGCGCTCCCGCGCCTCAGCCCGCGCGGACTGCCTGGACGTGTTGATCGTGGGCGCCGGGCCGGCCGGCTTCTCCGCCTCGCTCGCCGCCATCGAGCACGGGCTGCGCAGCGTCACCCTCGAACAGGAGACCCTGGGCGGTACGGTCAACCACTATCCGCGCGGGAAGATCGTGATGACGGCGCCCGTGCACCTGCCGCTGTACGGAATGGTCCGGCTGCGGGAGACGACCAAGGAGGCCCTGCTGGACTTCTGGGCCGAGGTCGCGCGCAAGACCCGGGTCAGGATTCGCTACCGGGAGCGCGTCGAGTCGATCTCGCGCAGGGGCGAGCTCTTCGAGGTGGTGAGCAACGGGGGTGTCTACCGCGCGAGGTCCGTGGTCCTCGCCATCGGGCGTCGCGGTACACCGCGCAAGCTCGGAGTACGCGGCGAGGAGCTCGACAAGGTGGTCTACCGCCTGATCGAGCCGGAGCAGTACCGCGGCCAGAAGGTACTCGTGGTGGGAGGAGGCGACAGCGCCCTCGAG
>JAOTUO010000074.1 GCA_029863845.1 Myxococcales bacterium | reverse complement strand
GTGGTGGATCACGTCGTGGAAGGCGATGACGTGAGCAACGTACTGGGCTACGTCCAGTACGATCGCCGTGCGCTGATCGAGAAGGTCCGCCGCACGATCGAGGATGCGCTGCGCAAGGGCGACATCAGCCTCGAGGAGTCCGCACGCCTGCGCAAGCGCTACGAGCAGGGCCTGAAGGACTACACCTACCACACCCGGGACCGCTGAGTCCCGCGCGAGCCCGATGGCCCGCCCCCGCTCGCTTCGGATCGTCTCCTGGAACGTGAACGGGCTGCGCGCCTGCGCCCGCAAGGGCTTTCGCGCGTGGCTGCGGAGCGCGCGCGCCGACATCGCCGGGCTCCAGGAGGTACGGGCGCTTCCGAGCGAGCTGCCCGACGGCCTGCACGCGCCCCGGGGCTGGTGTGCGCACTTTTCCACCGCGAAGCGTCGAGGCTACAGCGGCGTGGCGCTCTACTCGCGCCGCGAGCCCGACGCGGTCGAGGACTCTCTGGGAAGCGAGCGCTTCGACGCGGAAGGCCGCCTGCAGATCGCGCGCTTCGGGCGCCTCGCGCTGGCGAACGCGTATTTCCCCAAGGGCAGCGGCGCGCTGCGGGACAACAGTCGCGTCCCCTACAAGCTCGACTTCTACCGCGCCGTCTTCGAGCGCCTCCAGAGACTTCGCCGCGGCGGCTACCGCGTGCTCGCCATGGGAGATTTCAACACCGCCCACCGCGAGATCGATCTCGCCCGGCCCCGGGACAACCGCGGCAACAGCGGCTTCCTGGCCGAGGAGCGCGCCGAGCTCGACCGCTGGATCCGGGCGGGCTGGATCGACACCTTCCGGCGCTTCGAGCCGGGCCCGGGCCACTACTCCTGGTGGAGCCAGCGCGCCGGCGTCCGCGAGCGCAACATCGGCTGGCGCATCGACTACGTGCTGGCCACGCCCGCCGCCGCCCGCTTCCTGCGGCGCGCCTTCATCCAGCCCCAGGTCCGCGGCTCCGACCACTGCCCCGTCGGCGTCGACCTCGACCCCGCGATCCTCACGTAGGGGGGTGCAGCCGGGGCCGAGGGGAATCCCTCCGCGAATGGCTCGGCCGCCTTTGAGGCCAGATGCGCGTACGAACGGAAGCACCGACGCCGGGTGCTCGGATGCGCAGGCATCGAGGGCGGCCTGCGCTTGATTTCGCTGCGGGATTCCCCTCGGCCCCGACCGCCCCGATTCGAAACGGGTCGCCCGACGATCGCGGCCGGAACCGGCGGCGAGCGCGCAGCGAAATCAAGCGCAGGCCATCATGGTTTTCGCAAGGCGGCGCAGCCGCCGCGCAGTGAGCCGAAGGCGAGCGAAGCCCCCTGAAGGGGTGGCCGAGCCATTCGCGGAGCGCTCGCCGTCGGTTCCGGCCGCCACGCCCCGATCGAGCGAGCCATTCGCGGAGGGATTCGTCCCGGCCCCAGCCGCTTTAAAGGCCGGATCGGAACTCGGCGTAGTCGACGAGGGCGCGCAGCGCGCGGACGGCGCGGTGGGCGCTCGCATAGCACAACCGTCCCTCCTCCTTGACGCCGAGGGCCCCGGCGTTGCCGTAGGCGCGGGCCGTGTGGACGAGCTCCGTGGCCGTGAGCACCGGCTTGCCGTGGCGATCCGAGGCCTCGCGTGCGGCGCGGGCGTAGCGTCGGTCCTGGCGCTGGTGGAAGGCGACGATGCGTTCGAGACCGAAGTCCGGATGGAATGGACCGCTCTCGAGAACGTTCGCCTGGGCCGCCTGGATCCCGATTCCCAGGTGGATCACGGCGTCGACGTCGGCGTGCGCACACACGAGATCCAGCACCTCGGGGATCGTGTCGCGCGTCTCGCCGCCCGCGAGGTCGACGGGGTTGTTGCGACTCCAGCGCGCCGGCACCAGCGCGTCGATCCGCTTCCGAACGGCGTCGGGAAGCGGAATCAGATCGAGGCCCGCCTCGGCACAGGCGTCCGCGGCGAGCACGCCCCAACCGCCGGCGGTCGTGAACACCACCACCCGGCGCCCGCGCGGCAGCGGCTGCGTGGCCAGGGTCGCCGCCCACTCGTAGGCGGCCTCGACACTCGGCGCACGCAGGGCACCGAGCTGCCGGCACACGCCGTCGAACACGCGGTCGTCCGTGGCCAGCGAGCCCGTGTGGCTGCGCGCCGCGCGCTGGCCCTCGGCGGCGACGCCCCCCTTGACCAGCACCAGGGGCTTGCGCGCGGTCAGGCGGCGGACGGCCTCGAGGAGGCGCTCGCCGTCGGCGATTCCCTCGAGGTAGAGCAGCGCGACCTCGGTCTCGGGGTCCGCCGCGAAGTAGTCGAGGTAGTCCGCCAGGGTCGTCTGCGCCGAATTGCCGCAAGAGACGGCCTTGCTGACGCCGATCCCCGATTCCACCGCGTAGTTGAGAAACGAGGACACGAGGTTCCCGCTCTGGCTCGCCACCGAGATGCGTCCCGGCGGGGGATAGGGCGCGACGATCTGCGCGCACATCGAGCGGGGCGTGGAGATCACGCCCTGGCCATTGGGGCCCGCCAGCACCATGTCCAGCTCGTCGGCCGTGCGGACCAGCTCGCGCTCGAGCCGCGCGCCCTCCTCGCCGGCCTCACCGTAGCCTCCGCTGGCGACGAAGGCGGCGCGCACGCCCCGCTTCGCGCAGGTCCGCAGCAGCTCGACGTTCACTGCGGCGGGCGTGCACACGAACACGAGGTCGGCGCGCCCGTCGGGAATCTCGCTCACGTCGCGGAAGCTGGGACGCCCGAGGACCTCGGCGCCCTCGCGATTCACCGGAAACACCTCGCCGTCGTAGCCGAAGCGGAGCAGGTTGTGCAGGGCGGCGAAGCCGAACTTGCCCGGGTGCGTCGACGCGCCGGCGATCGCGATGCCACGGGGGTGGAACAGCGGGCGAAAGCGTTTCAGGACGGACGCGTCGGACTGCGCCGCGGCGCGGCGGGCTGGCTGCCCGGCGTTCTCGCGACCGAGCACGACCAGTGCGTCCACGGCCACCGGCGCGCCGCCGCGAACGACGAGGGGGTTCACGTCGGCGCTGTGCAGGTCGGGCCGCTCGAGCGCCAGACGGCCGAGCCCCATCAGCACCGCCACCAGCGCCGCCTCGTCCACGGGGGGCTCGCCCCGAAAGGGCTCGGTGAGCAGGCGGCTCGCGCGCAGGCTCGCGATCACCCGCCGCGCATCGTCCGCGCGCAGCGGGGCCGCGGCGAAGGCCACGTCGCCCAGGGCCTCCGTCAGCACGCCCCCGAGGCCGAGCATGACGCACGGCCCGAAGTGCGGATCGCGCACGATCCCCGCGATCAGCTCGCGGTGACCGCGGACCATCTCGGCCACCAGCAGGCGCGCGTCGCCGTCCTCGGGGCGGCGACGCGCCAGCAGGTCCACCGCCGCCGCGCGCACCGAGGCCCCGTCGCCGAGGTCGAGGCGAACGAGGTTCCGCTCGCTCTTGTGGGCGATCGCCGGTCCGCAGAGCTTCACGACGGCGGGCCATCCCAGATCTTCCGCCGCGCGGGCGGCCTCGTCGGGCGAGTCCACCAGCCGCTCGCGCGCCACGGGAATCCCGTAATCTGCCAGCAACTGCTTGGAGTCGTGCTCGGAGAGCGTCGTCGCGGGACCGCGGGAGGGGTCGGAAGCGGGGGCCGGCATGGGCGGCGGCAGCATACTGACGCGTCCCGAGCCCCACCAGCAGAGCCGGCGGGAGGGGCCCGCCGCCGCCGCGGGGCGCTTGTGCTATCGGTCCGGTTGTCCGAAGCCATCGGCACCCCCCGAGCCGCGACCCGCGAGGCCGAAGGCCGCGCAGCGAGGCGAAGCCGAGCGAAGTCGGGGAGACCCGGGGGGCCCGCGTGGAACCGTCCGCTGGATTCCTGAGCCAGCTCGAAGCTTTCTTCTCCGATTGCGTCGTCGATCCGCTGTCGGCGCTCATCTTCTGGGACGTCGCCTTCTGGGACGGCGCGGGCGACGACCCGGGTGTGCAGGTCCCCCTGGTCGTCCTCTGGCTGATCCTCGGGGCGACCTACTTCACGCTGCGCTTTCGCTTCGTGAGCATCCGCGCGTTTCGGCACGCCGTCGACTGCGTTCGCGGCCGCTACACGCGACCCGACGAGGCGGGAGAGATCTCGCACTTCCAGGCGCTCTCGGCGGCCCTATCGGCCACGGTCGGCCTCGGCAACATCGCCGGCGTCGCGGTCGCCGTGGGCCTCGGCGGGCCGGGCGCCGTCTTCTGGATGATCCTCGCGGGCTTTCTGGGGATGAGCTCGAAGTTCGCTGAGTGCACGCTGGGTCAGCGCTATCGGATCGAACGCGAGGACGGTCACGTCTCCGGCGGCGCGATGCACTACCTGCGCGACGGGCTCGCCGAGATGGGGCTCGGTCGACTGGGCAAGGTGCTGGCGGTCGTCTTCGCCGTCATGTGCATCGGCGGGAGCTTCGGGGGCGGGAACATGTTCCAGTCGAACCAGGCCTTCGCCCAGATCTCCTCGGACGCCGTCCTCCCGATCCTCGCGAACACCGAGGGCGCGGTCCTCTTTGGCCTCGTCCTCACGCTGCTCGTGGGCGTGGTCATCATCGGAGGGATCAAGCGCATCGGCGAGGTCGCCTCCGCCCTCGTGCCCCTCATGTGCACGGTCTACCTGCTCTGCGGCTTCTGGATCCTGCTGATGCACGCGGGCTCGATCGGCACCGGGCTCCTGACGATCGTCACCGCCGCGTTCTCCTGGGAGGCCGGCGCGGGTGGATTCGTCGGCGTTCTGATCCAGGGCTTCCGGCGCGCGGCCTTCAGCAACGAAGCGGGGACGGGCTCCGCCGCCATCGTCCACGCGGCGGCCATCACCGACCAGCCTGTTCGCGAGGGGATGGTGGCGCTGCTCGAGCCCTTCGTCGACACGTTGATCGTGTGCACGATGACGGGACTGGTCCTGGTGGTGACCGGCGCCCACACGGCGCCCGAGGCCGGCTCGGGCATCCAGATGACCTCCTGGGCCTTCGCGACGGTGTTCCCGTGGTTCCCCATCGTGCTCTCGTTCACGGCGGTGCTGTTCGCGTTCAGCACGATGATCTCGTGGAGCTACTACGGCGAGCAGTGCTGGGCGCAGCTGTTCGGGATCCGCTCGATCCTCGGCTACAAGGCGGTCTTCCTGATCTTCGCCTGGCTCGGCGCGATCTTCCAGGCGCAGGCCGTGATCGACTTCGGAGACATGATGATCCTGGGCATGGCCTTCCCCAACCTGATCGGCGTGATGCTGCTTTCGGGCAAGGTAAAGGCCGACCTCGACGCCTACATGCGCCGCCTCCGCGCCGGCGAATTCACACGCTATCGCTGAACCGGGGCGGGGGCCGAGGCCGAGGAAGATCCCTCCGCGCATGGCTCGGCCATCCCTGGAGGGCTTCGTTCGCCTTCGGCTCACTGCGCGGCGGCTGCGCCGCCTGTCTTTGCGGGGGCCCGCCTACGTTCGCCTTCGGCTCACTGCGCGGCGGCTGCGCCGCCTTGCCAAGGCATTGATGGCCTGCGCTTGATTTCGCTGCGGGATCTCCCTCGGCCTCGGCCCGCTCAGCCCGCGAACGCGAGCGTCACCGGCCTATTGGGGCGCCGGCGGCTGGACCTGGACCTCGATCTGCTCGACGGGGGTGAAGAGCAGGCGGCCCGAGCCCCCCGTGAAGCCGCCCCGCACCTCCTTGCTCCCGAGAGCGCTGGTCGTGTAGCCCAGTACCGTCGCCTTCTCGGTTCCATAGAAGTAGGCCGCGGCCAAGGGGTAGGTGCCGGGCCGATCCGGCGCGCGCACGGCGAAGACCACCGTCGCGCTGGCCCAGCGACCGGCGGACGCGTCCGAGGAGACCCCGGTCACGTTCACGAAGGACAGGTTCCGATCGAGTTTCTCGGGGCGCTTCGAGATCCACTGGCTCTGCGGACGGCCATCGGGGCCGATCACCGCCGGGGGCGCCGCGATCTGCCAGCCGGCCGCCGAGGCGGGACGCGCGTACCAGCGGTGGTCGCGGTCAACGAGGGCCACGCCGACTGCCGGTCCGGCGCCGCCGGTGACGCTCACGGTGACCTGGAACGTCTGACCGGCGCCGACGACCGCGGGCGCCTCGATCGTCACGGTCGAGGCGGCATCCAGGGCCCGGATCTGGTCTGCCAGCGTCGCGCGATCGGATTCGCTGAGGCTCTCGTAGCCCTTCTGCCCCGAGAGGACGACCGCGATGTGCTTGCGCTCCGCCACCTCCTTCGCCGCCCGATCGCCGGCGCCGGCCAGGTACTCCGCGGACCTCGACGAGTGACAGCCGGCGCAGAAGGGCGCCACGTTGGTCTGGAAATCCGGTGTGCCGCCGGGATACCCGGCGGCGACCGCCGGGGCGATCCCCACGGCTACGGCGATCACGGCACGGGCGATTCGAATCCTCATCCTGTGTCCTCCTGAAACTCGGAATGACAGCGTGCACACTGGGTTCGGACCCAGCGCACGCGCAGAAAATAGGCGTTTGCAGCGCCACCGCGATCGTGGGTGCGGTGGCACTCGACGCAGCCCACCCCCAGCGCCACGTTGTGAACCGGGAGCTGGTGGAAGCGCGGCGTCCGCCAGGCCTCCGCCTCGCCCTCGTCGAAGGCCGGGTGGCATTTCCCGCAGTCCTCGTCCCAAAGCGGCCAGAGCATCCCGTCGGGCTCCTCGAAGCGCCCGACCACGTACCAGAAAGCGTCCGTCGCGGCGAGGGCCTTGACACGCGGGCGTCCGAGCGGACCCGTGCCGCCGTGGCAGTCGATGCAGCGAAAGTCCCGCTCGCCCCCTGCCTGGCGGGCGGCCCGGTTGTGGAGACCCGCGAGGTCGACGGGGAGGCGCAGGTCGAAATCCCGTCGAATGTCGATGTGGAGCGGGACGTCGGGCTCGAGATGGCAGGCGTTGCAGAAGTCGTTGTCGCGCTCCAGGGTGTCGGTTGCGATCCATCCCCCCGACGCCGAGGCGACCGCCGCCGCCGCCGCCGCAACCGGGGTGAGCCGTAGTCTGCGCGGCGACCCGGGAAACGACATGGCGCGGATTCTGACACACGCGCGGACGACCGGTAGGGTACCTTCGGAACGATGGAGCGGCGTCGGAAGTTCTGGGGCTGGGGGTACGAGGGCGAGGGCCCCGACGACGATCAAGCCGCCGGGATCGCCCGGACGCTGGAGCGGCGATTCGGCGTTTCGGGGCTCGAGATCGCACCGGCGCCACGGATCGAGGACGTGTCGCTGCGCGCACCCCGGCTCGCGCCGCCGGCGAGCCTGGCGGAGCTCTGCTCGACGAGCCCGCGCGACCGCGCCTCCCATACCTATGGGAAGTCGTTCCGCGACATCGTCCGCGGGGTGCGAGGCGAGTTCACCCATCCGCCCGACTTCGTCGCGTTCCCCCGCGACGAGCCGGAGGTCGTCGCGGTTCTCGACTGGTGCTCCGGAGTCGGCGCGGCCGCGATCCCCTACGGCGGCGGCTCGAGCGTAGTGGGCGGCGTCGAGCCCGACGTCGCGGACGCGTACCGCGGCGCCGTGTCCATCGACCTCGGGCGACTGGATCGCGTCCTCGAGATCGACCGCGAGTCGCGCGCGGCGCGCATCCAGGCCGGCATCCTGGGGCCCGCCCTCGAGGCTGCGCTGCGGCCCCAGGGGCTCACCCTGCGCCACTTCCCCCAGTCCTTCGAGCTTTCCACGCTCGGTGGCTGGATCGCCACCCGCTCCGGCGGGCACTACGCCACGCTGTACACCCACATCGACGACTTCGTCGAAGCCCTGCGGATCGTGACACCGACCGGCGTGATGGAGAGCCGTCGCCTCCCCGGGTCCGGGGCCGGTCCCAGCCCCGACCGGCTCGTGATCGGCTCGGAGGGCATTCTCGGCATCATCGTCGAGGCCTGGATGCGCCTTCAGGACCGGCCCACGGTCCGGGCCTCGGCCTCCGTGCGCTTCGCCGGCGACGACGGCTTCCTGGGCGGAGCCCGGGCCGTGCGCGCGCTCGCCCAGTCGGGTCTCCACCCCACGAACTGCCGCCTGCTCGACCCGGGAGAGGCGGCCATCTCCGGCGCCGGCTCCGGCGACGCGGCGATCCTCGTGGTCGGCTTCGAATCGGCCGACCACCCGCTCGACGCACAGATGGGGCGCGCACTCGAGTGCTGTCGCGACGCCGGGGGGGAGGTGCCCGAGGGGGCCGGCCGCACCCGCACCGACGCGTCGGCGACCCGCGAAGGCGCGGCCGGCGTCTGGCGCCGGGCCTTCCTCGGCGCACCTTACCTGCGCGACGTCTTGGTGCGAGCCGCGGTGATCTCGGAGACCTTCGAGACGGCCATCACGTGGGACCGCTTCGAGGTGTTTCACGAGGCGGTGACGAACGCGGCCCGGGACGCCGTGAAGCGCGTGTGCGCCACGGGCTCGGTCGCCTGTCGTTTCACTCACGTCTATCCCGACGGCCCCGCGCCCTACTACACGGTGATCGCACCCGGCCGTCGCGGCAGCGAACTCGAGCAGTGGGGCGAGATCAAGGCGGCGGCCAGCGAGGCCATCCTGCGCGCCGGCGGGACGATCACCCACCATCACTCCGTCGGCCGCGACCACCGCCGCTGGTACGACCGGCAGCGGCCGGAAGGCTTCGCCCGCGCGCTGCGAGCCGCCAAGGCCGAGCTCGACCCCGCCGGCATCCTGAACCCGGGAGTACTCATCGATCCCGCATAGCCGCTATCGTTCGCGGCCATGGCGCGGATCAACGACCACTATCGGAAGCTTCGAGCGGGGTATCTGTTTCCGGAGATCGGCCGGCGGGTGGCCGCGTTCCACGCGGAGAATCCCGACGCCCGGCTCATCCGTCTCGGCATCGGGGACGTCACGCTGCCGCTGGCGATCGCCGCCGTGGACGCCCTGCGCCGGGCCGCCGACGAGCTGGGCACCGCGGAGGGCTTTCGCGGCTACGGGCCCGATCGGGGCGCCTACGACTTCCTGATCGACGCCATCCGGGCTCACGACTACGACGCGCGCGGCGTCACCGTCGCGCGGGACGAGATCTTCGTCTCGGACGGAAGCAAGCAGGACAGCGGCAACATCCAGGAGATCTTCGGCGCCGGGTGCACCATCGCCGTCACCGACCCGGTGTACCCCGTGTACGTCGACACCAACGTCATGGCGGGCCGCACCGGACCCGGGGACGAGCGGGGACGCTACGAGCAGGTCCTGTACCTCCCGGCCACCGAGAAGAACGGCTTCGTGCCGGGGCCGCCCGAAGGGAGCGTGGACCTCGCGTACCTGTGCTCGCCGAACAATCCGACGGGCGCCGTCGCCTCGCGGGAGAACCTGGCCGACTGGGTGGCCTGGGCGCGCGAACGCGACGCGGTGCTGATCTTCGACGCGGCCTACGACGCCTTCATCCAGGATCCGACCCTGCCCCACTCGATCTACGAGATCGAGGGCGCCCGCGAGTGCGCCATCGAGATGCGGAGCTTCTCGAAGCGCGCCGGGTTCACGGGGCTGCGCTGCGCCTACACGGTGGTTCCGCAGGCGCTCACGGGCTCGGACGCCGACGGGGCGAGGGTTCCGCTCAACGGCCTGTGGGCGCGGCGCCACGCCACGAAGTTCAATGGCGTGCCGTACCCGGTGCAGCGGGCCGCGGAGGCGGTCTTCACGCCGGAGGGTCGCAAGCAGACCGGCGAGCAGGTCGCCTACTACATGACCAACGCCGCCCGCCTGCGCGAGGGCCTGGGCGGCGCGGGCTTTCGGGTCTTCGGAGGTGAGAACGCACCCTACGTCTGGGTCCGCACGCCTGGCGGGACGCCGTCGTGGGAGTTCTTCGATCGCCTGCTCTCCGACGCCCACGTGGTGTGCACCCCGGGCTCGGGCTTCGGCGCTTCCGGAGAGGGCTACGTGCGCCTCTCCGCCTTCAACTCCCGCGAGAACATCGACGCTGCGGTCGAGCGCATTCGCGAGACCTTCCGGAGCTGAGACCCCGCCGCGACCGGGCGGGCCGCTGCACTATATTCCCCGCTGCGCGCCGTGCGCCGGGAGGTCGGCCGAGATGAACAAGCAGCTTCGCGAGCGCCTCGAAGAGCTCCACGCCGAGCTCGCGAGCACCGAGTCCGTCGACGACCGATCGATGGAGCTGCTCGGCAGCGTGCTCGACGACATCCGGACACTGCTCGATCGCGCCGACGACGCTCCGGCCGAGGAGCCGGAGGGGCTCGTCGAGCGACTGCGGGAAGCGACCCGTCAGTTCGAAGAGACCCACCCCACACTGGCCGCGGCCGTCGGGCGCGTGATGGACACGCTGAGCAACCTGGGCATCTAGGGCCCGCGCCGTTGCGGGCGATGGCGGCGATCCTGCTCGACCTCGACGGAACGCTGACCGATCCCGGGATCGGCGTCGAACGCTGCCTCCGCCACGCGCTCGCCACTCTCGGTTGCGAGCCGCCGCACATCGATCTCGCCCGCGCCGTCGGGCCGCCGCTGCGTGAGGTGCTCGGCGAGTGGATGGCCGGGGCCGCGGAGGCGAGCGTCGACGAGGCGATCCGCCTGTACCGGAAGCGCTACGCGGAGCGCGGGCTCTACGAGAATGCCGTCTACCCCGGTGTCGTCGAGCTGCTGGAGGGCATTCGAGCCCGCGGTTGGCGGTCCTACGTGGTGACCTCGAAGCTCGAGGTCATCGCCGTGCGCGTCCTCGCGCACTTCGGGCTGGCCGCGTACCTGGCCGGCGTCTGCGGAAGCCGCTCCGGAGAGCTCGGGCGAAAACAGGACCTCGTCGCCCGCGTGCTCCGGCGCGAGTCCATCGCCCCGGACGCGGCCGTCGTCGTCGGGGACCGCCATCACGACGTGAGCGGCGCGCGCGCCTGCGGCCTCGACGCGATCGGCGTCACCTACGGCTACGGCACCCGCGAAGAGCTCGAACGCGCCGGAGCCGCCTGGATCTGCGACGACCCCCCTTCCGTCCTCAGCGTGCTCGACGGCCTGCTGGGCACCAACTGACGCAGCGGCCGGGGTCGAGGCGGATCCCTCCGCGAAATCAAGCGCAGGCCGCCCTCGATCTCCGCACGGCAACCCGCCTCGGCCGGGTGATTTCGTGCCCGCCCACCCCGTGCCCCGTCGGCGGCCGAGCCATTCGCGGAGGGATCCGTCTGACGCAGCGGCCGGGGCCGAGGCGGATCCCGCAGCGAAATCAAGCGCAGGCCGCCCTCAATCTCCGCACGGCAACCCGCCTCGGCCGGGTGATTTCGTGCCCGCCCACCCCGTGCCCCGTTGGCGGCCGAGCCATTCGCGGAGGGATCCGTCTGACGCAGCGGCCGGGGCCGAGGCGGATCCCGCAGCGAAATCAAGCGCAGGCCGCCCTCAATCTCCGCACGGCAACCCGCCTCGGCCGGGTGATTTCGTGCCCGCCCACCCCGTGCCCCGTTGGCGGCCGAGCCATTCGCGGAGGGATCCGCCTCGACCCCGGCCGCGTCACTCAGCACAGCCGAATCCGAACGCCCCCCACGCGCACCTCGTCCTCCGTCGCCTCCAGTCCGCGAGACCGGGCCGCGTCCAGGATGCGCGCGCGATCGACCGCGATCACGTCGAACCCGACGAGGCCCTCCTCGCGGCCGTCGCGCGCGGCGGCGAAGCGGAGGCCGCCGCCGACGAGGGCGATTTCCCAGGTGCCCGCCCGCGCCGGCCGGGCCGGCTGCCCGAGCACCTGCGACCAGCGGCGTGCCAGGGCCGCCGGATCCGCCGAGCGAAGCTCCACGCCGCGGATCCCCGACGTGACGTCGGTGCGCACGTGCGCCGGCCACTCCGGCCCCGCCCAGCGCCACGACTCCGGGGGGCGGGCGACGTCGAGCGACAGGATCGCCCCGCCCACGTCGCGTGGGTGCAGATGGATGGTGGCGATGTCCGGAAAGGCGATCTCCCAGACGACCCGGGCCCCGGCCTCGGCTACACGCCGGCGATCGGCGTCGAGGTCTTCGGACTGGACGATCAGCATATAGCCGGCGTCACCGCCCCGGAGCTCGAGGAAGCGACCCGCCGTCGTGTCGGCCCGGATCGGCGATACGACCTCGAGGAAGGCGTCTCCCACGGGCATCACGGCGTTCTCGAGGCCGAAGACTTCCACGCCGGGATCGCGGTAGGCGACCTCGATTCCGAGGACGGCGCACAGGTCGGCGACCACGGGCTCGATCTCTCGGGCGGCGAGTGCGACCTGTCGGATGCGCACGGGATCGGTCCCCCTCGGCGACCACGGTACCATGGTCGAGATCGAACCCGGCAGCTCCGCGTCGAGTTCGCCGGCGGGGTCCGGTTGAAAATCGCCGCTACGGCGCATACGGTATGGGCTCCCCGCCACACGGCGCCGGCGATGGCCCCGAGCGCCGATCCCTCCGATCCAGTCAGGAGCCCGTCGATGAGCGCCGCCGCAACCGTCCCTCTCGGCAGTCTCCCCATGGATTCGCTCGACGACGCCCGCGTCGACCTCTCGCTCCGCTACCGAAACGTCCGAGAACGGACGATCCGGCTGGCCGCGCCGCTCTCGCCCGAAGACTGCGCCGTCCAGTCGATGGAGGAGGCGAGCCCCGTCAAGTGGCACCTGGCGCACACGAGCTGGTTCTTCGAGAACTTCGTGCTCGAGCCGGCGATGCCCGGCTACCGCCCGTACCACGCCGAGTACCGGTACCTCTTCAACTCCTACTACCACAGCATGGGCGCGCGGTACCCACGGCCGCAGCGGGGCCTGCTGACACGACCGTCGCTGGAAGAGGTGCTCGCGTACCGGCGGCACGTCGACCACCACGTGGTCGCCCTGCTCGCGAAGGGTCCCGACCTCGATCCGGAGCGGCGGGCCTCGATCGAGCTGGGACTGCATCACGAGCAGCAGCACCAGGAACTCGCGCTCACCGACGTCCAGCACGTGCTCTCGCACAATCCGTTGCATCCCGCGTACTGCGATGCTCCCGAACCCGCACCGGTCGAGCCGTCGCCGCACGCCTGGCACCCGTACGCCGAGGGGCTGCGCTGGATCGGTCATGAGGGGCGGGGCTTCGCGTTCGATTGCGAGAGGCCGCGGCATCGCGTCTTCGTCGAGGCCTTCGCTCTCGGATCGCGCCTCGTGACGAACGCCGAGTACCTTGCCTTCGCGGAGGACGGCGGCTACGAGCGGCCCGAGCTGTGGCTGTCGGACGGCTGGAGCGTCCGGCAGTCGCGGGACTGGAGCGCGCCCCTTTACTGGGAGACCCGGGACGGATGCCGCTTCGTATTCACGCTGGCCGGCCTGCGACGGCTCCGCCCCGAAGAGCCCGTCTGTCACGTGAGCTACTACGAGGCCGATGCCTACGCGCGTTGGACCGACGCACGCCTCCCGACCGAAGCCGAATGGGAGTCCGCGGCGGCGGCGGCGTCCAGCGAGGGAAATTTCGTGGAGAGCGGGCGCTTCCACCCCGCACCCGCCGAGCCGGGCACGCAGGGTCCGTCCCAGCTCTTCGGGGACGTCTGGGAGTGGACGGGGAGTCCCTTCGCGCCCTACCCCGGCTACCGCCCGCCGCCGGGCCCCGTGGGTGAGTACAACGGCAAGTTCATGTGCAACCAGATCACGCTCCGCGGCGGATCCTGCGCGACGCCGCGATCGCACATCCGGCCGACGTACCGCAACTTCTTCTTCCCGGACGCGCGCTGGCAGTTCAGCGGAATCCGGCTCGCACGCGACGCCGGCTGACGCAGCGACTCCACAGCCGCCCTTCCATGGAAGCATCCGCCGCGAGGCCCTCGGGGTTGGCGGCCGAGCCATTCGCGGAGGGGCCTGCCGCGGCCCCGGCACCGGATCACGAGACTACGCGTCGATGCGGCGGTAGCGGAGGCGGTGGGGCTGGTCGGCGTCGCTGCCGAGCCGGCGGCGGCGGTCCTTCTCGTACTCCTGGTAGTTCCCCTCGAACCACTCGACCCGGCTCTCCCCCTCGAAGGCCAGGATGTGGGTCGCGATGCGGTCGAGGAACCAGCGATCGTGAGAGATCACCACGGCGCAGCCCGCGAAGTCGAGCAGCGCGTCCTCCAGCGCGCGCAGCGTGTCGACATCGAGGTCGTTGGTCGGCTCGTCGAGGAGCAGCAGGTTGCCGCCGCTGCGCAGCACCCGGGCCAGGTGGAGCCGGTTGCGCTCGCCGCCGGAGAGCTGGCCCACGCGCTTCTGCTGATCCGGACCCTTGAAGCCGAAGGCCGCCACGTACGCGCGCGAGCCGAGCTCCCGGGGACCGACGCGGATCCGGTCCTCGCCCTGGCTGATCTCTTCCCACACGGTGTTCTCGGAGTCGAGCTTCTCGCGCGACTGGTCGACGTAGGCAACCTTCACGGTCGGGCCCAGCCGCAGCGTTCCGGATTCCGGCTTCTCCTCGCCGGCGATCATCCGGAAGAGCGTCGTCTTGCCGGCGCCGTTGCCGCCGATGACGCCGACGATCGCCCCCGGCGGTAGCGAGAAGCTCAGTTCGTCGACGAGCAGCCGTTCGCCGTAACCCTTGCGCAGGTGCTCCGCCTCCACCACGAGGTCGCCGAGGCGCGGGCCGGGCGGGATCGCGATCTCCACGCTCTCGGTAAGCCGCCGCTCGCCCTCGGCCACGAGCGTCTCGTAGGCCTTGAGCCGAGCCTTGCTCTTGGCCTGGCGCGCCCGCGGTGACATCCGGACCCATTCCAGCTCGCGCTCGAGGGTGCGCCGCCGCGCAGACGCCTGCTTCTCCTCCACCGCGAGCCGCCGGCTCTTCTGCTCGAGCCAGGACGAGTAGTTGCCGCGCCAGGGAATCCCGCGGCCCCGGTCCAGCTCGAGGATCCAGCCCGCCGCGTTGTCGAGAAAGTAGCGGTCGTGG
>JAOTUO010000377.1 GCA_029863845.1 Myxococcales bacterium | reverse complement strand
CTGGAGCTCGGAGTGATGCGTGTCCAGCACGATCAGCGTGTCGAGCCCGGCGAGCGACTCGACGCCTCCGAGGCCGCTCGCGCCGAGCACGTCGTGCCCCCAGGCGACGAGGCCCGCGACCTCGCCATTTCGGATGCGTTCGACGAGCGCGTCCGCATCGGGGAAGCCCAGAACCCTGGCGCCCGCGGCGTTCGCGGCCTTCTCCGCCTCGATCAGGAAGCCGTCGGCCGCGCCCCGAACCGTCGCGACGCCCGTGGTCTCGACGCCCAGGGCGTCGCAGAAGCGGCGCAGGACGAACAGGTCCTCGTTCGTCGCGTGGGGCGAGGCGAGCACGGCGATGGTCGCGGCGCCTCCGGACTCGCGCAGGCGGGAGAGGCGCGATGCGGCCTCCTCGATGGCGGCGTCGAGGCTCGCGACCTCCGGGACGCCGAGCGCCCCGCGCACGAGCCCGTGCTTCAGGCGATCCGGCGCCCCGATTTCGTGATAGCTCATCCGCCCCGCGTCGCAGATCCACGTCTCGTTGACGGCGTCGTTGCGACGCGGCACGTAGCGTTGGACCTTGTTGTTGGCGACGCCCAGGTCGACGTTGCAGCCCTTCGCACACCGGGTGCAGACGCCCGGCACGTCCTCCAGAAACCACACGCGGATCTTGAAGCGGAAGTCGCGGGTCGTGAGCGCGCCCACCGGGCAGATGTCTGCGACGTTCATGGAGTAGGGATTGTCCAGCGGCGCTCCCGGAAAGGTCTCGATCACGGACTCGTCGCCCCGGTTGAGCACGACCAGCTCTCCGGTTCCAGGGATCTCGCGACAGAAGCGAACGCAGCGGCGGCAGAGGATGCAGCGCTCCTGGTCGAAGACGATCGTGGGCCCGAGCTCGACGTTCTTCTTCAGGGCTCGGCGCGGCTCGCGCGTCCGCGATTCGATCACTCCCCACTCGTAGGCGTAGTCCTGGAGCTTGCACTCGCCGGCCTGGTCGCAGATCGGGCAGTCGAGGGGGTGATTGACGAGCAGCAGCTCCATCACGCCCTCGCGGGCCTTCTGCACCCGATCGGTGTCGGTCCGCACCACCATCCCCTCCTGGACGGGGGTGTTGCAGGCGATCTGAAGCTTGGGGAGCCCCTCGACCTCGACCTGGCACAGGCGGCAGGAGCCGTCGATCGAGAGCTTCGGGTGCCAGCAGTAGTGGGGGATGTCGACGCCGCGCATCAGCACGCCGACGTCGTCGAGGGCCTGGAGCAGGGTGCGCCCCATCGGGACGTCGATGATCTTTCCGTTGACGGTGATCTTCGGCATTACAGCTGGAAGCTCTCGGGGAAGGGGCACTTCCGCTCGTGGACGTGCTGCTCGAAGTCGGCGCGGAAGTGACGGAGCAGTCCCTGCACCGGCCAAGCGGCGGCGTCGGCGAAGGCGCAGATGGTCTGCCCCTCCATCTTCCCGGCGACGTCGATCAGCACGTCGAGATCCTCAGGCACGCCGGCGCCGCGCTCGATCCGGTTCACGATCTTGTTGAGCCAGCCCGTGCCCTCGCGACACTGCGTGCACTGACCGCACGACTCGTCGCGGAAGAAGTACGTGATCACGCAGGCCGCGCGGACCATGCAGGTGGTGTCGTCCATCACCATGATGCCGCCGGTCCCGAGCATGGTCTTGCGCTCGCGCAGGAACTCGTTGGCCATGGGCACGTCGAGCTGATCGGCCGGAAGGATGGGCATCGAAACGCCGCCGGGGATCACCCCCTTCACGCGGCGCCCCTCGGGCACGCCGCCGGCGTGGCGGTACACGATCTCCTCGAGTGGCGTGCCCAGCGGCAGCTCGTAGAGCCCGAGCCGCACCGCGTGACCCGAGACGCCGAAGATCGTCGTCCCGGGGCTCTTCTCCGTCCCGAACGCACGAAACCAATCGGAGCCCTTCGCCACGATGTGGGGAACGTGGCAGAAGGTCTCGACGTTGTTGACCGTCGACGGCATCCCGAACGCACCGTACTGCGCCGGGAAGGGCGGCTTCTTGCGCGGCTGCCCCTTCTTGCCCTCGAGGGATTCGAGCAGACCCGTCTCCTCGCCGCAGATGTAGGCGCCGGCGCCCCGGTGCAGGACGACGTCGTGGCTGAAGCCGCTTCGCATCACGCGCTTGCCGAGATAGCCCTTGTCGTACGCCTCGGCGATCGCCCGCTCCAACTGGGCCGCCGGAAACGCGTACTCGCCCCGGATGTAGAGGAAGGTCTTGCTCGCGCCCGTCGCCCACGCCCCGATGAGGATGCCCTCGAGCAGGAGGTGCGGCGCCCGCTCCAACAGGATGCGGTCCTTGAAGGACCCGGGCTCGGACTCGTCGGCGTTGCAGACGAGGTACTTGGGCTTGTCCGTCTCCGCGGGCATGAACGACCACTTCAGGCCGGCCAGGAAGCCGGCCCCCCCGCGCCCCTGCAGGCCGGATTCCTTGACCAGCGCGACTACCTCGCTGGGCGCCATGCCGGTGATGGCCTGACGGGCCGCCTTGTAGCCGCCGTAGCGTTCGTAGCCAGCGAGCGTTCCGAAGGCGTCGTCCGCGAAGTGCTCACTCAGGTAGTTGGTGACGTGGGGGACGCGGAGCAATGCGGCGATCCTCTATTCGAGCGAATCGAGGATTCGCTTCGCCTTCTCGACGTCGAGGTCCTCGTGGTAGCGGTCGTTCACGCGCATCATCGGCGCGTAGGCGCAGGCCCCGAGGCATTCCTCGTGACCCAGTCCGATTCGCCCGTCGGAGCTGGCCTGACCGGCCTCGATGCCGAGATGCGACTCGATCTGCGCCAGCAGCGTGCGCGCGCCGCGCAGCGAGCACGGCAGGTTGGTGCAGACGCGGACGTGGTGCCGCGGCTGCGGGGTGTCGAAGAACATGTTGTAGAAGCTGACGACCTCCATCACCTCGACGGGACGGAGGTCGAAGATGTCGGCGATGGCGGCCGCGCTCTCGTGGGAGACGTATCCCAGCTCCGCGTGCACGTGGTGGAGCGCCGGAAGCAGGGCGCCCCGCTTGACCGGGTACTTGGCGATCTCCGCGTCGATGCGGGCGCGCGTCGCGCTGGAGATCACCACTCGAGGCCGCCCTTCATCCACTCGTAGACGAGGCCCACGACCAACGGAACGGTGAAGACGAGCATGGCGACGAAACCGAACCACGAGAGTTCGTAGAACATCGCGGCCCAGGGGTAGAAGAAGATGGCCTCGACATCGAAGATGACGAACAGGATTGCGACGAGATAGAACTTGACGGCGTAACGCTGCCGGGGCGAGACGATTTGCTTCTCGCCGCATTCGAAGGGCTCTTGCTTCTCGGCGAAGTGGCGGCGCGGCCCGAGCAGCAGGTGCACGCCGAGCATGAGGCCGACGAGTACGATTGCCAGCGCGAGGAAGACCAGAACGCCG
>JAOTUO010000376.1 GCA_029863845.1 Myxococcales bacterium | reverse complement strand
GTCGCATCCGACATTCCGACGTGCCGCGAGGTCGCGGCGGATGTCGCGCTCTATTTCGACCCGCACGATCCGGTCGCCCTGGCGGCGGCCGTGGAGCGGATCCGATCGCAGCCCGACGAAACGCGCGAGCGGATCGAGCGGGGCCGGGCGCGCGCGGCGCGCTTCTCCTGGGAGAACTCCGTGGACCGACTGTGCGCCGTGTTCGAAGACGCGTTGCGCGCCGACTGACCCGCGTCCGCCGACGCTTCGGCCCCGGGTGTGGTTTGCCCTTGGGGACCTATCGGCGGAACTCGTTGACCCGCGAGAAGTCGGCGTTGATCGAAGCCGGTAGCGATCCCGGCTTCCGGTAGGTGCCGACGCGGACGATCGTCTGCTCAGGGAACGGGGGCAGCGGATCGGCGGGCTTCTTCCAACCCACGAACAGGCAATCCCGAGCATCCACCTCCACGCCGTCCCAGGCCTGGATCGCCTGATGCTTGTGAACGGACTGGTCGGGCTTGTAGAAGACGCAGTCGCGGAACCGGATCTTCTCCTGGTGATAGGAGAGTTGGACCGTGTTGCCCGCACCGCCGCGGAGCCACGCATTCTGATTTGGACGGAACCGCGACCTCGTGATCATGACGTCTACCGCGTGGTCGCCCAGTTGCTCGTCGAAGCCGGTCGGGTTGTATGCCCCGAGCTTCCCGTTCCCCTGGGAGGGGTCGCCGGACAAGTTCCAGTACATGGTTCCCTGGATCATGAATCTGGACGAGTAGATCCGATCGAGCGCGACACGAACCGGGTTCGCGAGCTTGAGCGCCGCCTTGACTTCGCCGCTGGTCGTGAGGTTCGAAATCTCCGAGTCCGCGTAATAGCCACTCACCGCATTCGTGCCGATCGCCCGGCCCGTTTCGTAGACCGACGCGTAATCGGTATCTTTCGTGAGATCCGCGCCGCCCCAGCCGTCCGCGTGATGAAGGCGGTTCAGCCGTATGAAACGATTGCGCGGCACGCCCATCCAGTCGGCGCGAACGAGCTGCGTGCAGTTTCTCGACCAGACATCCTCGATCTCCACGCCGACGCATCCGTAGAAATAGATCGCCTCCGTGGGAAGGTAGTCGAACGCGCATCCCTCGATGCGGATGCCCGACGCGTAGTACATGTCTATGCCCTTGAGGTACCTGGGGCCGCCGGGCCGCAACTCCGGAACCTCGTCGATCGACCTCCACGGGCCTTCGAACTCGCAGTCCACGATGCGGATGTTCTTGGAGCCCGGCGGCAGAGTGAGAAGACCGAACGCGGACAGCGGATTGAGGCCTCCGAACGGCTTCCCCAACGTTCCGGTGGGAAAGCCGGTCGGTCCGATCCGTGTCGGATCGAGCACGAACCGCTTGTTCGCGATCTCGCCACTCGAATTCATATAAGGCGAGTCGGGCGTGACGACATGGGGCTTGTCCAGTATGACGGTTTCCTTCTTCGGGCCTCCAGGGCGCCATTGGATGCCCGCTTCCGGCCCACTCGAATCGCTGCCTTTCTCGCCGCTGATCCCGGTGCCGCCCTGCGGTTGGGAGACGGCCGGCTTGGCGGCAGCGAGCGCAGCGGCCGTAACGGCAGTGGCCTTCAGAAACTCCCGCCGCGTTGCCGGTGCTCGCATGTCGACTCCTCGCCTCGGAGAATTCCGAGGTGACAAGATGCGGCTTCTCCCCTTCTGGTGCCCGCCGGCGGGGCCGAAGGGCGGCAAGGGTCCGGCGACCTTCGACTTTCTCGGGTTCACGCTCTATTGGGCGCGTCCCCGGAAGGGTCGTTGGGAATGTCCTGTAAGACTCCCAGCGCGAGCCTGAGCGGGCGATCCAGTCCGTCTACGCGTGGCGCCGCCGTCATCGACCCCTCCCGGTCCAGGCTCAGCACGCAGCGCTCACGAGGCGCATTCGGGTCACTTCAACTACTTCGGCGTCAGCGGAAACTTTCGAAGTCTGCTGTTCGTCGTCGAGCAGGCGAAGCGATCCTGGTACAAGTGGCTTTCCCGTCGGAGTCAGCGTGAGCGTCTCACGTGGGAGCCGTTCGCGGCTCCGCTTCGCGACTTCACGCTCCCCCGCCCCGCCTTCGGATCACGGTTCGGATCTGGGGTTCGTAACCACGAGTCGCACCAGCGGAGGAGCCGGATGAGGGAAACATGCTTGTCCGGATCGGGAGAGGGCCCGGGGTGGGTGACTGCCCCGGGCTGCTCGACAGACCCCTTTCTTGTGGGTCCGATAGCCGGAATTCGGTCAAATACCCCGGGGGATGAGCGGCTCGCCCCCGCTTTTCTCTGTACGGTGAGGTGATCCGCCTGCCGGCGCTGCGGCTCGCGGAGGGAGGCGATGGCGAGCCGGTCGGAGCGGCGCGCGAGGCCCGGGATTTCTTTGACCTGATCTTGGCGTTTCTCTCGATCTGCCCGAGTAGACGTGCGAGAGTGGGCGGTGGCTCGAAGCCGCGAGCGACGGCATGCGTCAATCTACGTCACAACCCCCTCCGCTTTCCACCGACCGTATCACAACCATGTTTGCATGCGCGGCGTCGAAGAGGATGATTTCTACCTGATCGGGTCGGCGTACGGATCGACCGATGAGCTCAATGACTTGGAGGGGGACCCCGAGCAGACGAAGAATCTGCAAAGGGGGAAGCGCGACAGAGTGAATGCGATGCTGCGCTCGATGGACGAGTCCGACGGTCGGTGGGCGAAGCGGGTTCCCGTGGAGCATGGGGACGAGACGGTGGAACTTCTGCGCGCCCTCGGATACGTCGAGTAGGGCGATGCGAGCACGCGACCGGGGAACGGAGCCATTCGACCCATGCTGCGCCAGGCCGTGAAACGAGCCCTGTTCGGAAGGCGCGCCCTCCAGCCCTTCTGGCAGCGCCTGCATCGGCTCTCCCTCTCCGGGCTCAACGTCGGTGGCGGCTCCAACTTCGAGGACAGCGGCGAGCTCCGGGTCATCGACCGGTTTGCGCGGGAGCGTCCGGGCGAGGGCCCGCTCATCGTGTTCGACGTCGGCGCCAACGTGGGAGGCTGGGCCCTGGCCGTGCTCGAGCGGCTGGGGAAGCGAGCCCGCCTGTACTGCTTCGAGCCTTCCGCGTCCACCTTTTCCGCTCTCGTGGAGAACCTGGGGCAGCGCGAGAACGTGGAGCTGCTGAACTTCGGGCTTGGCGATCGGGAGGAGAGCACCGAGCTTCGCACGAACGCCGCCCTCTCGGGGCTGGCGTCGATCTACCCCCGTCGCCTCGACCACGTGGGCGTCTCGCTCGATCACTCGGAGCCGGTTCGTCTGCGCAGGCTCGACGACTTCTGTCGCGAGCGCGGGATCGACCACATCGGTTTCCTGAAGCTCGACGTGGAGGGCCACGAGCTGAAGGTCCTCGAGGGGGCGAAGAACATGCTCGACGCCGTCGCGA
>JAOTUO010000375.1 GCA_029863845.1 Myxococcales bacterium | reverse complement strand
GACCTGAGTCCACTCCCCACCGACGCAGATCCCCAAGGGGAGAGTTGACAGCGGGGGGACTCCGCTGATATCCGCTTTTCCAATGGGATACGGAAATGGGCCGCCCAATCTGCCGCCGCGAAGGACGGGGCCGAACGCAGACGCTCCGAACGCGGCGGCTCGGCGCCACGGCCAGGCGGTCGGGCGCGCGATGGACGAGTTCCGCGAGACCGCGCGCAAGAACGTGCCGCCGAGTGTGCCGCCGCGCTCCGGCGACGCGGAGCTCCGGCGCGTGGCGGAGCGCGTGCGGCGCTGGCGGGAGGAGGGCCAGCTCACCCTCCAGGAGCTGGCGCGCCGCAGCGGCGTCGCCGCCAGCACGATCCAGAAGGTCGAGACGCAGCAGATGATCCCCACGGTGGGGGTGCTGATCAAGATCGCGCGCGGTCTGGACCGCGCGACCGCGGAGCTCTTCCGCGAGCCCAGCGAGGATCTGCGCGTCGTGCACCTGCCGGTGGAGACGCGCCACCCGGTGGGTCTGCGTCCCTACACGATGGTGGAGCGGCTCACGAGCGACCTCACGGAGCCCTGCCTCGAGGTGTGGCGCGTGGTTCACCAACCCGGCAGTGGGAGCGGCAGCGACGCGATCCGCTGGGAAGGCGAGGCGCTCGCGTTCTGCGAGGAAGGCCAGGTCGACTTCCGCATCGGGGACGAGCACTACGCGGTTCGGGCCGGTGACTCGCTGCACTACAAGACGACGATTCCGCACACCTGGATCAACGACGGGGAAGGGCCCGCTCGGCTGATCTTCGTCGCGACCATGCCCGACAAGCTCAAGGCGCTCTTCCATCGCCGCCTCCACGCATCGGGCTCCCCGAAGACGACACCGGCCGAGTGACCGTCCGGCGGCGGATGCCGATCCGCCGCCGCGCAGCGCGCGCTGGACGCCCTCCCTCGTGCAACTCGCACGCAACACCGCCAGCGGTCGCCCCCGCCCCGGAAGCCCCCTGCTCAAGTAGCGCCGACGGCCGGTCGATTCGGACGCCAGCGCGCGGCGCGCAGACGACGCCGGCGCGGCGGAGACGCCGAGTGGAGCACGTTCTCGCAGACCCTCAGCCCGGGATCCCCGGTTCGCAGCGGCCTTCGCCCAAGAGCTACACCACCGCGGTAGCGCTCTCCGCGATCTTCGGATTCGTCGGTGTCCAGCACTTCTACCTGGGACGGCTGGGTGAGGGCCTCGTGGACGTGGGGCTCACGATCGGATGGATCGTGAGCTTCGCGACGGGCGAGGTCTTTCTCGGCGTCGTCCTGATCCTGCTGGATTTCGCCCATTCGATGACGGTCACGATCATGCTGCTCACCGGGAACTTCCGGGACGGAGGCGGACGCATCGTCTGTTTTCCGGGTCAGAAACTCACGACTCACAGGGGGTAATCGATATGGAAGGCACCAGCGAGAAGGGATTCGTCCCGGCCGTGATGCTCTGCTTCTTTCTGGGAGCGCTCGGCGTTCACCGATTCTACGTGGGGAAGATCGGCACCGGGATCGTTCAGCTGCTGACCTTTGGGGGGCTCGGGATCTGGGCGCTGGTCGACTTCATCATGCTCGTGACCGGCAACTTCAAGGACGGCGAGGGGCTGCCGATCAAGGTCGCCGCCTAGTCCCGCCCTCCGCTCGCGGACGCGGCGCCGCCGCGTTCGTGAGCCGGAGGCTCCGGACGTCGCGCGGCGGCGCAGCCGCCGATCCGACCGCCGCCGGAATGCGTGCGCACTCGCCGGGGAACCTGAGCTAACTCCTCGGGATGAGCGACGGCGACGGAACGGCCGCGCAGGCCGGTGGGGTGCTTGCGCGCTGGCGCAACCGCGATCACACCCGGGGCCGGCTGATCGTCTCGCTCGCCGTGCTCTCGCTGCCCCTGCTCATCAGCGGCCTGCTCTACGGCGCGGTCTTCCAGATCGTCGACCTATCCTTCATCAGCCGCCTGGGCGAGGCGCCCATGGCGGCGGTCATCATCGTCAACCAGAGCCTGCGAACGACGGTGATGATGCTCGTGATGGGGGCGAGCTTCGGCGCCCAGGCGTTGATCGCACGGGCGGTGGGCGAGGGCCGCATCGAGGCCGCGGAGCAGGTGGCGGGCCAGACGATCGTGCTCGGTGGGATGCTCGCCCTCGCCCTCGCGGCGGTGGGCGGGCTGTTTCCGGAGCTGCTGTTCTCGCTGCCCGGCCCGGACCCCGGCTTCGCCGCCTACGGCGTGCCCTACGTGCGCTGGGCCTTCCTCCTGCTCTTCGGCTTCGTGGGAGCGATGCTCGTGAGCGGCATCCTCACCGGCGCCGGCGACACGACGGCACCGCTCTTCCTGACCCTGGTGAACATCGGCGTCGCGCTCTTCGCCGAGTGGTGCCTGATCTTCGGCCACCTCGGAGCGCCGGCCCTCGGCGTCCGGGGCGTGGCCCTGGGTCTCGCCATCGGCCAGACGACGGCGCTGAGTGTGGGCCTGAGCGTGCTGTTCCGGGGCCGCGCCCGCGTGCACCTGCGCCGGCGCCACCTGCGGCCGGATGCGGCCGTCCTCCGCGCCATCCTCGCCATCGCCTGGCCGCCGGCGCTGCACATGGTCGGCAGCCTGTTTCTGACCTTCGCCTTCCTGCGCATGAGCGGCCACTTCGGGGAGAGCGTCCAGGCGGCCTACGCGATCGGCCTCCGGCTCGGAATGATCGCACCGGCCGTCTGCTTTCCGCTGGCCACCGCCTGCGCGACGCTGGTCGGCCAGAGCCTGGGCGCGGGCGACGTCGCACGTGCGAAGCGCGCGGTGGCCGTGGGCCTGCTCGTGCACGGCTCCGCGATGCTCCTCTTCGCGGGGACGACGTTCTTCCTGCGCCGGGAGATCATGGCGCTGCTGAGCGACGATCCCGAGGTCATCCGCCAGGGCAGCGAGTACCTGCGCTACGCGTCCGGAGCCTTCACGATGTGGGCCTTCTACTTCGTGTTCTTCCGCTCGCTCCAGGGAGCCGGCGACGTAATCGTGCCCATGGTCCTGTCCCTCGGCAACACCTTCTGCGTGACGGTCCCGCTGGCGTACGTGCTCGCCTTCGTGGCCGGCTTCGGCCCGACGGGCCTGTGGATGGCGTTCCTCACGGGCAGCGTGGTCCTCACCGTGACGACGGGGCTCTACATGGCGACGGGCCGCTGGACCCGCCGCGGGGCGCCCGTCTCCCTCGGCGCGCCGACGGTCGGAGGCGGCACCGACGCGAGGCCGACCGCGATGTGAAAGCCCCCCACTTACGGGCGCCGGACGGGTATGATGGCAGCATGCCGAAGCCGCAGGTCTCCACCCGCACCGACGCCCGTCAGAATCGCGAACGCCTGCTGGAGGCGGCCCGCAGCGTACTCGCGGAACGCGGCTTCGAAGCCGACGTCACCGAGATCGCCTTCCGCGCC
>JAOTUO010000374.1 GCA_029863845.1 Myxococcales bacterium | reverse complement strand
GTGATCATCACGACGACGGTCTCGGAGCGCTGCTTCTTCGCGGTGCGCAGCACGTCCATGCCGGAGAGCCCGCGGCCCAGGGCGAGGTCGGTGAGCACGAGGTCGAAGGCGCCGTCCCGCAGCTTCTCGGCGGCCTCCTCACCGGAGCCCGCGACGTCCACTTCGTAGCCTTCACGCCGCATCAGGCCCGTGAGCGCGATCTGGATCGCGCGTTCGTCCTCGACGATCAGGACGCGCGCCTTCATGACGGCCGCCCCGCGCGGAGCGGCTGCTTCGGCAGCGTCACCAGGAACTCCGTGTCGTGTCCCGACCCGGACGCCACCCGGATCGTCCCGCCGTGGGCCTCGACGAGCTTGCGGCTGATCGAGAGGCCGAGGCCCGTGCCGTCGGCCTTCGAGGTGTAGAGGGGGCTGAAGATCTTCTCCCGCGCGTCGTCGTCGATCCCCGGCCCGTTGTCCCGGACCCGCACCCACACCGCCAAGCCGGCGAGGTTCTCACCCAACTCGACGTCCACGCGCGGGTCCGGGGTCCCGGCCGCTTCGAGGGCGTCGATGGCATTGCCCACGAGATTGATCACGACGCGCCGCAGCTGCTCCGCGTCGCCGGTCATGGCACCGTCGCAGTCGACCGTGCGCTCCAGCCGGACTCCCGCGCGCGCGACGCGGTCGCGGAAGGTCTCGAGCGCGGACTCGATCACGTCGGCCATCCGCAGCTCGGCCATCCGCATCTCCTCGTCCCGCGCGAAGCGCAGCAGGTGCGAGACGGAGCGCTCCACGCGATCGAGCTCTTCGAGGGCGACCTTCGCGTACTCGACGTTCTCGCTGGCGACAATGTCCTCGCCCATCTGCTGCACGAGGCTCTTGGCCGCCGTGATGGGGTTGCGGATCTCGTGGGCGATCGACGCCGAGAGCTGCTCCATCGAGCGCGCGTGCTGCCCCTGGAGCGCGTCCCGCTCCTGCGAGAGCGTGGCCTGGACCTGGTTGCGGACCTCCCGCTCGACGTACGTCTCGCGGACCCTGGGCTCGAGCACGATCCGGTAGAACTCCCGCACGAGCCGCGGACTGGCGCAGATCAGGACGATCACGCCGATGATCCGGGTGAAGGGAAAGACGAGCAGCAGGGCCGCGATCACGCCGAGCTTGATCGCATCGCCGGTGAGCTTCGTCTTGCGCTCGGCGATCCGCCGCAGCGCCCGGTAGCGGCGCTCCTCCAGGCCGAGGGCGCTGTCGTCGGCCTCGACATCTTCACGCCGGTCCCGGCGGCGGCCGCGGCGGTGCGACCGGCGGCCGCGATCCGGGTCGTCTCGCTCTTCCTGCATCCAGAGCCCCCCGGCGCTCCCGCGCGTGCCGGACGCCGCATGAACGCCACATCGGGTCATTTTCCGCGACTCCTCAAGACCGGGCCCGCCCGTCAGGTTGCTGCTTCGGAAACGTGAGCAGGAAGTCGGCGCCGGCGCCGGGCTCCGAGTGCGCCTCGAGCGAGCCGCCGTGCGCGTCGACCACCTTCTTCGAAATGGCGAGACCGAGGCCCGTGCCCTTCTCCTTCGAAGTGTAGAAGGGGCTGAAGATCTTGTGGAGCGTGTCGGGGTCGATCCCGGGCCCGTTGTCGCGCACGCGCACCCACACCTCGGTCCCCGCCAGGTTCTCGCCGGCGACCACCTGGATGCGGGGATCGGGCGTCCCGGCGGCCTCGATCGCGTCGAGCGCGTTGCTCACCAGATTGATGAGCACGCGGCGCAGCTTCTCGGGATCGCCGCGCATCGCGCCATCGGTGGCGAGGTCGCGCTCGACGACGACGCCGTCGCGCCCCAGGCGGTCCCGAAAGGTCTCCAGCGCGGACTCGACGACCTCCACGAGCCGCAGGTCGCGCACGTGGAGCTCCTCGTCGCGCGCGAAACGCAGCAGGTGCGAGATCGAGCGCTCGACGCGGTCGAGCTCATCGAGCGCGACCTTGGCGTAGCCGATATTCTCGCTCGACTCGAGGTCCTCGCCCATCTGCTGCACCAGGCTCTTGGCCGCGGTGATCGGGTTGCGGATCTCGTGGGCGATCGAAGCCGAGAGCTCTTCGAGGGAGGCCACGTGCTTGTCCTCGAGCTCGCGCCGCTCGCGGGACACGTCGTGCACGACCTGCCGGCTCACCTCCTGCTCGATGAAGCGGCGGCGGAGATCCGGGGCGAGCACGGCGGCGAAGTAGTGGCAACCGATCCCGATGCCCCAGGCCAGGGCCACGATGAAGGCGGGGCGGATGCCTGCGACGAAGAGCAGGAAGACGCAGACCAGCGCGTAGGCGACGAAGTGCCAGACGAACCCGAACTTCCGTTTCGCACGCCGCCGGGCGTCGCGATATGCGCGCTCCTCGGTGCTGAGCTTCGAGCGGCCGCGCCGCCGCCTCGGCTCGAAGCCTGTCGCCCCCCGGTCCCGGCGATGGCGCATGGCGCAGCTCCCGACGCTCTCGGCGGCGTCGGGCTGATTATGGGTTGCCCGCATCCGGATTCCTACGACCGTCACGCCCGGCTGGAGAGCAAGAGGCGTGCCCAGATGCGAAAGCAAGGAATTCCAGGTAGTTACGGTGTCGCGCCGGGGTCGGTGCCGCAGGCGGAGAGCTGCAGGTGCAGTCGCTTTGCTGCACCTCCGGGCCCTCGGGCCAGCCGCCGGACCCCCCAATCGCGGGGCGGCTATGGTCCCGGCGACCCCGACGCGGGAGGCGCATGGCCGCACTGGAGAGGATCGTCGTCGTGGGTGCTTCGCTGGCTGGCCTGCGTGCCGTCGAGGCGCTGCGCCGCCGCGGCTACGAGGGCCGGCTCGTGCTGGTCGGCGCCGAGCCGCACCGGCCCTACGACCGGCCGCCGCTCTCGAAGGACGTCCTGCGCGGCGCTCGCGAGCCCGACCGGATCGCGCTCGTGACGCCGGAGGCCTTCGACGCCCTCGACCTCGACCTGCGGCTCGGCACCCGCGCCACGGCGCTCGACCGGAGCGAGCGCGCCGTCGTGCTCGACGACGGCGAACGCCTCGCCTTCGACGGCCTGCTCGTCGCCACCGGGGCCGCGCCGCGAAACCTGCCGGGAACGCCGGCGCTCGACGGGATCCACACGCTGCGCACGCTCGAGGACTGCCTCGCGATCCGCGCCGATCTCGAGCGCGCGCCGCGCGTCGCCGTCGTCGGGGCCGGCTTCATCGGCGCCGAGGTCGCGGCGACCTGCCGGCAGCGCGGGCTCGACGTGACGCTGATCGAGAGGCTTCCCGTTCCGATGGCCGCCACGCTCGGGCTGGAGATCGGCGCGATCTGTGCGGCGACGCACCGCGACCAGGGCGTGGACCTTCGCTGCGGTGTGCGCGTGGACGGGTTCGAGGGAGGCGAGCGCGTGGAACGCGTTCGGCTCAGCGACGGATCGACCGTCGCCGCCGACGTGGTC
>JAOTUO010000373.1 GCA_029863845.1 Myxococcales bacterium | reverse complement strand
GGTCGGATGCGCCTTTCTCGTGCGCATTCGAATCGACGACGCGAGCGCCGACCCCCTGGACCGCTTCCGCGACGTGGAGCGGGTGTTCTCGGTGCTCCAGGTGATGACGGCCTGTGCGGTGGCCTTCGCCCACGGCTCGAACGACGTCGCCAACGCGATCGGCCCGCTGGCGGCCGTGCTCCAGGCGACCGGGGGCGCGGCGCTCGGGGGCAAGGCCGTGGTCGCGCCCTGGATGCTCGTGGTCGGCGGGATCGGGATCGTGGTGGGCCTCGCGACCTGGGGGTACCGCGTGATGGAGACGGTGGGGCGCAAGATCACCGAGCTCACCCCGAGCCGCGGCTTCGCCGCGGAGCTGGCCGCAGCGCTCACGATCGTCCTCGCTTCCCGCCTGGGCATCCCCGTCTCGACGACCCACATCCTGGTGGGATCGGTGCTCGGCGTGGGCGTAGCCCGGGGGATCGGAGCGCTCGACCTGCGCGTGGTGGGGCGAATCCTGGTGTCCTGGGTGGCGACGTTGCCGATCGCGGCGGCGCTCTCGATCTTCTTCTTCTACTTCTTCAAGGGCCTGCTCGGCTCCTAGGAGGTGTGCGCGATGTCGTTCATGGCAAATCTCTTCGGCCGGTCGCCGATCCGGCCGATGCAACGGCACATGAAGGCGGCCGTGGCGTGCGCGCGGGAGGTGCTCCCGCTGTTCGAGGACATGGCCGCCGGCAACACGCGGAACCTCGCCGAGCGCCGCCGGCAGATCGACCGCCTGGAGCACGAGGCCGACGACATCAAGAACGAGATCCGCAGCCACCTCCCCAAACGTCTCTTCATGGCGGTCGAGCGCCGCGACATGCTGGAGATTCTCGACTGCCAGGATTCCATGGCCGACGTGGCCCAGGACATCGCGGGGCTCGCCGACCAGCGCTCGATGACCCTCCCCACGGAGCTGGCCGAGCCGCTTCTCGAGCTGGTGCATCGGGTGATCGAGGCCTGCGGCCAGGCCGAGCGCATCATCAACGAGCTGGACGAGCTGGTGGAGACGGGCTTCCGCGGTCGCGAGGTCTCGCGCGTGGAGGAGATGATCGACGAGCTCGCGCGGCTGGAGAGCCACACGGACGAGCTGGCCGAGCGGGCGCAGCGCCGCCTGTTCGCGATGGAGGCGGAGCTCGGTGTCAGCACCGTGTTCTGGTACCAGATGATCAACTGGGTGGCGGACCTCGCCGATTACGCGGAGCGCGTCGGGAACCGGCTGCGCCTGCTGATCGCGAGCTGACCCACGCCGCCGGGCGCTCCTTCAGGCCGCGGGCGGATCGCCGAGGCGGTGCTTCTGCACCTTGCCGCTCTCGGTGCGGGGCAACGCGGGCAGCGCGACGAAGTCGGCGGGCAGCTTGAAGCGGGCGAGGCGCTCGCCGCCCCAGGCGCGGAGCGCCTCGGCATCCAGTCCGTGGCCGGGGCTCAGCACCACGTAGGCGCGGCCGACCTCGCCCCACTTCGGATCCGGAATCCCCACCACCGCGATCTCGCGGATCGCCGGGTGCTCGGCGTAGACGGCCTCGACCTCGGCGGGATAGACGTTCTCGCCGCCCGAGATGTACATCTGGTGCACCCGGCCCACGAGGGTCAGGAAGCCCTCGTCGTCGACGGTCGCCAGATCGCCGGTCCGCAGCCAGTCGCCCCGCCGCACCTGCGCCGTCGCTTCCGGGTCGTTCCAGTAGCCCAGCATGGTGATGGGGCCGCGCACCACGATCTCGCCGGTCTCTCCGACCGCGACGTCCCGCCAGCGCTCGGGAGGCCCGTCCAGTCCCGCCTGCGTCACCACGCGGAGCTCGGCGTGGAACACGGGACGGCCCACGCTGCCGGCCTTGCGAACGGCGTTGCGGGCGTCGAGGCAGCAGAGGATCGACGTCTCCGTCTGTCCGTAGCCCTGCTCGAGGACGAGGCCCCGGGCCTGGAAGCCGAGGACCGTCTCCACCGGAACGGCGGCGCCGGCGGTGAAGAGGAAGCGCAGGGAGCCCCGGTCGTAGCGCTCCGCGGGGACGCTCTCGAGCTCGTCGAGCAGCGCCCGGAACTGGGTCGGCACGCCCCCGAAGAAGGTGATGCCATGCCGGCCCACGGCCTGCCACACCGCCTCCGGATCGAAGCGCGGCTCGAGAAACACCGTGCCGCCGGCGTAGAGGGTGGGAATCGAGAGGATGCTGAGCCCGAAGGAGTGGAAGAGCGGCAGCGCCACGAGCACGCGGTCGGCCCGGGTGAGGTCGAAGTAGAGCTGGGCGTTGAGGCTGTTGAACAGGGTCTTGCGGTGGGGCAAGACGGCTCCCTTCGGCGTCCCGGTCGTCCCGGACGTGTACAGGAGGATCATCGGGTGATCGGGCGCGACCGGCTCGATCCGCGTCCGCGGCTCGCAGCGCGCGAGGGCCTGCTCGTACGCGTCCGGCTCACCGCCGCAGGCGAGGCGCGCGGGTGGGGACGGCGGCCCGGTGCAGGCCGCCCCGGCGGTGTCGGCGAGCGACGCGTCGTGGATCAGCAGGCGCGGCGTGCAGTCTTCGAGGACGCGGCGGATCTCGCGGGCGGTGAAGCGCGCGTTGACCGGCACCGCGATCGCGCCCAGGCGAGCGGCCGCGAACACCGCCTCGAGGTAGGCCGAGCGGTTCCCCAGGAGGAGCGCCACGCGGTCGCCGCGGCGGACCCCCGCGCTCTCGAGTGCGGCTGCGCAGCGCCCGGTCCGCTCCTCGAGCGCGAGGTAGGTCAGGGAGCGGTCGGCGTCGACGACGGCGAGCCGGTCGCCCGCGATCCGGGCGCGTCGCGCGAGCCAGCCGCCGACGTTGTGAAGGGGCGATTCCACCGGGTCTGAAATACCATACGCGTCGCCCCGAGACCCGGAGGTCGCCGTGAATCTCAAGGGAGAGCCCGCTTTCGTGGGCCGCCACTGCGGCTCGAACACCTACGACATCAGCCCCGAGGTCGTGGCCTTCTACGCCGACGCCCTCGACGATCACCACCCGCTGTACGGGGAGCTCGCGCCGCCGCTGCTCCACCACTCGGAGTGCTTCAAGTTCGTGGGCGAGTGGTACCTCGCGAACCTCTTCGGGAACCTGCACGCGCAGCAGGACTGGGAGCTGTTCGCGCCGATCGCCGTCGGCTCCCGCGTCCGCTCGCGCTCCACCGTCATCGAGCGCTTCTCGAAGCGCGGCCGCGACTACGTCGTGAACGAGACCGACCTGGTCGATGACGGCGACGGGCGGCTGCTGGTCCGCGGCCGGACCTTCCAGTCCTTCCTGCCGCCGAAGCCGGGCGAGGGGGAGGCCGGCTACGTGGTGGACGAGTCCACGGCGAAGCGGAAGCAGGGGAAGGAGCGGCGGCCGTCGTTCCCGACCGCCACGGGTGCGGATCTGGCGCCGGTGAAGAAGACGGTGGACGAGCGGCGCTGCTGGATG
>JAOTUO010000372.1 GCA_029863845.1 Myxococcales bacterium | reverse complement strand
GTTCGAGGGAGGCGAGAGCGTGGAACGCGTTCGGCTCAGCGACGGATCGACCGTCGCCGCCGACGTGGTCGTCGTCGGCATCGGCGTCTTCCCGGAGACGCGCTGGCTCGAGTCCTCCGGGCTCACCCTCGACGACGGCCTCGTGTGCGACGAGACGTTGGCGGCCGCTCCGGGCATCGTCGCCGCCGGGGACGTCGCGCGCTGGACCCACCCGCTCTTCGGCGAGTCGATGCGGGTCGAGCACTGGACCAACGCCGTCGAGCAGGGGGAAGCAGCGGCGGAGCGCCTGCTGGCGGAGCCCGGCGGGGCGAAGCCCTTCGCCCCGGTCCCCTTCGTCTGGTCCGATCAGTACGACCTCAAGATCCAGTCGGCCGGTCTCATGAAGCCCGACGACGAGGTTCACATCGCCCACGGCTCGCTGGCCGAGCGCCGCTTCGTCGCGCTCTACGGACGCAAGGGGCGCCTGGTGGGCGCCCTGGCCTTCAACCGGGTGCGCTTCCTGATGGACTACCGCCGCCTGATCCGCGAGGGCGCCTCGTGGGAGGCGGCGCGAGCTCGGGCCGGCGACGGCTAGGGCAGGAGCTCCCCCGCGGCGTCGCGCCGCTCCGCTTCGAGCCCCGCGTCGAACTCGTGGTAGACCGCATTCATCACGGCCAGGTTGTTCGCGAGCAGCGCCGCGCACAGGAGCGCCGCCGTCGCGGTGGCGACGGTCCGGCCCCGCTTCCCGAGGCCGTTCCAGGCCGCCGCCACGATCCCCGCGACCAGCACGCCGTGCCAGTTCGGCGAGTAGAGGATGTACTCGCGACCGTAGAGGAGGTGGAGCGCGAACTGGCTCGCGACGCAGAGCCCGGGGGCGAGGAAGTGCAGGTCCACCTTTCCGTACCGGATGCCGGCGACGAGGGCCCCCAGCAGCAACAGAGCCGCGAGGGCGCGCGGCGCCGGGCCCCAGTCGCTGCGTTCGGACTCCTCGATCGAGAGCGACCAGTAGTCCAGACCGAAGTCGCGCATCAGGAAGTCCGAGTGGGCGGGGCGCGGCGCGAGAAAGGAATACAGGGCGAAGTGCCGGATCAGGCGCGCCGTGTGTCGCAGCGGGGCCTCGCTCAGGTCTCCGATGCGGAAGTAGCCGCGCGTGGACTCCAGTGGGCTCGCCTCGTAGAAGGCGACGGTGCCCGGATAAAGCCGCGACTGCACGCGAGCGCCCGCCCAGGTGAGCGACACCGCGATCGCCAGGGCGAACGCCACCCGCAGGGCGACATGGCCGGGGCGCGGTCCGATGCCGGCCCGTCGCAGCAGGAACAGCCGGACGCCGAGCGCGATCACCCAGAAGACGACCTGCGTGATCGTAATGGCGACGCAGAAGACCGCGATCGCGCCCCACGCGCCCGCCTCGCCCCAGCTCAGCGGGTGATTCCATTGGCGTTCGAGGAACAGGAGCGGAACCACGGCGCCGAGGCTCGAGAGCGCCGCGCTCTCCGGCACGCTCGCCGCCAGCAGGGACGAGAAGGAGAGGCCGCACACCGCCCCCGCGACGACGGCGGCGGCGAGCGAGCGGCGGGCGAGGCGGTGCGCGAGCAGGCCGACCAGGAGCACGTAGACGGTCACGCCGAGCGCGATCACCACCTTCGCCGCCGCCAAGCGATTCTGGCCCTCGAAGAAGCGGACGTTCACGAACTGGCCGAGCGGGGACACCAGGAGCTTTTGCAGGGGATGCACCGCCGGGCGGTACGCCGGCAGCCGCGTCGTGAGATCGGCGACGACCCGCGGCACGTCCATGTCGTAGATGCCGCTGCTGTGGCGCATCAGGTCGACGCCCCGGGGCAGCACGAACGACGCGTAGGCGTAGACCGAGAGCAGAAGCAGGGCGCCCAGCGCCACCGCCGCCAGCGCGCGCCATCGCTCGGGGCTCATCGCGACGATTCACTCACGCGGACACCGACGGTATAGCGGCGCCCGAGCTGGCGCTATCCTCCGCGGCGAGCCGCGGCCGCGTCAGACCTCGACGGGCTCGAAGGTCAGCGCCATCCGGTACGTCACGATCGTGACGCCGCCGGGCAGAGCGGCCCCCGCGTACAGGAGGCTCTCGGGAACGTTCGACGCGAGGATGAACCCGCGCACCGTCTGCTTGCCGGACACGAGGTGCTTCTGGACCCAACCCATGCGCTGGAGCATCTGCGCGGCGAGGTCCGCCTCCTGACCCACTTCGGCGACGAGAACGACCACGAAGGCCCCGCGCTGGTCGAGTGCGAGGAGGTCGATCTCCCCGACGGGGGTCGTGAAGTCTACGCCCACCGCCGCACCCTTCTTGTCCGTGTAGGCCCGCAGACCCGCCTCGAGGCGCTCCGGGGCTTCCGCGAGCATCCGACGAATGCGCGCCGGCGGCGGCAACGCCGTGTCCCGGGTCCCCACCGATTCCTCCGAGGCCGAGGCGGAGCTCGACCGCAACGCGATGCCGGAGTCCACGGGGTCGGCCGGCTCGTCGAGCTCGATCTCCGGCGACCCCTCGAGCTCGAACTCCTCCGCATCGAGCCCCGAAGCGGTGCCCGAGTCGTCGGACGACCTCCCCGACATCGCGGAGGGCCCGCTCAGCCCCGCCTTCGAACTGACGCCCGCGCTCTTCGAACGCGAGACGCGTCGGCCGCAGTTCGGACACGACCGATCATTGTCTCCAACACGCGTGTTGCAGTTCAGACAGTTCATGGGCGACCCGCGGGCAATCCCGTCCGCAGCTCCTGCGCCCAGACGACGGGATCCCCACTGCCTATCGGCGATTTCCCTCATCTCCCATAGTGCTTCGTGCGCAGCCCGCCGCCGCCTGCCGCTGATTCGCGGGAAATCGAACGATTCCAGTGGGTTGGAAACCGACCCCGGCCTGTCGCCGGGACGCCCGTACGAGGCGTAGACTGGGGCGGGAGGATGGCGCATGCAGAAACGCATCAGCTTCTACGACGTGGACTGGGACCGCAGGAAGGCCTCCGGGAGCGTCGCCCTCGCCTTCGACGATCGCTCGACGACGGACCTGCGTCCGCTTGCCGCGGAGGAGTTGGGAGTTCTGGCCAACATCCTCCGCAGCAACAAGCCCGTCTACTACGACCCCGAGACGGAGACCTTCTCGACCCAGACGGACCCGGTGGGCGAGTGACGCGTTGAGCCGCTCGCGACGACGGCGGCCGCCCCGCGGGCCCGGCTGCTAGGCTGCCGCCGTGGCCCCGACTCCCGCTGTGGGCGACCGCGCCCCGGACTTCACGCTCCCGTCGACCGAGGGATCGATATCGCTCGCGGAGCGACTCGCATCGCAGGCGGTGCTGCTCGTCTTCTACCCCGGCGACGACACGCCCGTCTGCACCCGGCAGCTCTGCGACTACAGCGACCACATGGCGGTCTTCGCGGACCTCGGCGTCGACGTGCTGGCCGTCAATCCGCAGA
>JAOTUO010000371.1 GCA_029863845.1 Myxococcales bacterium | reverse complement strand
ACCCCCTTCCGCAGCGCGTCGGGATCGTCGTTCAGCACCGAAAGGGTGTTGTTGGGGCGATCTCCGTAAAAGGAGATCGGTCCGGTGGAATCCCGTGATCCGTCGGTGTCGCCCCGTTGCGTCGTCGCCGTCGCCGGAGCCGCCGTGGAAGCGCCGCGCTCGTCTCGGGCCCTCGCGGCTCGCGCCACGATCCACGCCCGCTTCGCTTTCCGCACGAGGCTCACGATGGAGAAGCGATCGGCGAGCTTCCCCAGGGTTCCGCGAGCGGAGTCGATGAGTCCGACGTCGTTCCCGAAGACGAGCAGGAGGACACCCGCGTGGTCGGGGCGGATCAGGTCGCGCGCCACGAGGATGTACTCGGGAAGCCCGCCTCCGATCAGACCGAGGTTCTCGAAGGCCCAGCTCGGCGATATGGCGTTCAGCCGGGAGACGAAGTCCGCACAGTCCTCGACGCCCTGACCGAACGCGAAGGAATCACCGATGACGGCGAATCTCCGCGCTTCCGGGAGCTTCGGCTCCGGCGCGCACGTGACGCGTACGCCGTTCGCGTCGACGTCGTAGACGATGTCCCAGTCGGTCTGGACGTCCCGAAAGGAACCGGTGTAGAGGAGGTGGCCCGGCGTGCCTACCGCGAGGCGGACGAAGATCTCTCCCACCGCGAAAGTGACGACGCCGACGAGAATCGCCCCGATCAAGAGCCTAGAGATTCGGCGCCGCATACTCGAATGATAGGCAATTCGACGAATGATACCGAAGTCCGAAGTCGTGGGCGAGCGGGCCGGGCGCCCGCAGCTGCGAAACGGCGGCCTACGCAGGTGCCGACACGAGCCTCGCGATGACGTCGGCGGCTTCGCGCAGGTCCGCCACCACGTAGTCGGCCCGGGCGCGGGCCCCTGCGTCGGTCGCGTTGCCGTAGCCGGTCCGCACCAGCAGGGTCGTGGCGCCGAGCGCCCGGCCGAGCTCGACGTCGCCGGCCGCGTCCCCCACGACGAAGCTGCGTGCCGCGTCGAAGCGCAGGTGCTCGGCCGCCCGGTCCACCAGTCCGGTGAGCGGCTTGCGGCACCCGCAGCCGTCGTCGGGGTGGTGGGGGCAGAAGTAGATGCCTTCGAGTTGAACGCCCTGCGCGCCCAGCTGGTCGAGCATGCGGCGGTGGATCGCTTCGAGCCGTTCGGCGTCGAGCAGGCCGCGTCCGATCGCGGACTGGTTCGTGACGACCACCAGGCCGAGCCCGAGATCGGTGAGCTTGCGCAGGCCGGCGGCGGCGCCCTCGATCAGCTCCACGCCGTCGGGATCGGAGAGGTAGTGCTTCTCGACGATGATCGTGCCGTCGCGGTCGAGCAGGACGAAGCGGCGTCGGCTCATGCGCCTCCCCGGGTGGACCGGATCCGGGGGCGCAGGGTAGCATCGGCGCACCGGGACGATGATGAAGGCATTTCTGCTCGCGGCCGGTCTGGGGACGCGCATGGGTGCGATCACCCGGGACACGCCCAAGTGCCTGCTCCCGATCGCGGGCCGGCCCCTGCTGGGGCGGTGGTTCGATCACCTCGCGCACCACGGCGTCGACGCGGTGCTCGTCAACACGCATCATCTCGCCGAGCGGGTTCGCGACTACGTGGCCGCCGCGAAGCCGCCGCTCGCGGTCGTCCTCGCTCACGAGGCGGAGCTTCTCGGGAGCGGCGGGACGCTGGCGGCGAATCGCGACTTCGTCCGCGGCGAGGACGCCTTCCTGGTGGTCTATGCCGACAACGCCTCGACCGTCGACGTGCGCGCTCTCGCCGGGGCCCACCGGCCCGGAGACGCGGCGACGCTGGGCCTGTTCCGCGTCGAGAACCCGAGCGCTTGCGGGGTGGTGGAAATCGACGCTGCGGGCCGCGTGCTGGACTTCGTGGAGAAGCCGCAGCGGCCCCGCTCCGACCTGGCCTGGGCGGGGCTGCTGGTGGGCACCCCCGACCTCTTGGACGCGATCCCGGAGCGCAGGCCCTGCGACCTGGGGCGCGACGTCATCCCCGGGCTCCGGGGCCGGATGCGCGCGATCGAGATCGACGGTTACCACCTCGACATCGGGACACCGGAGAGCTACCGGCGCACCTGCGCCGACTTCGAACGGATGGAGCGGGCGGAGTGAGCGGCCCGGCGGCGGGGCTTGGCATCGCGCTGCTCGAGAACCCGATCCAGGAGTACGCCTGGGGATCGCGGACCGCGATCGCCGAGCTTCTGGGCCGTCCCGCGCCCGCCCCCCGGCCCCAGGCCGAGCTGTGGATGGGGGCGCACCCGCGGGCCCCGTCGCGTGTCCGGCTGGACGGGCGCCGGGTCTCGTTGATCGAGTGGATCGAACGCAACCCGGACGCCGTGCTGGGCGCGCCGGTCCGCGAGCGTTTTGCCGGTCGCCTGCCGTTCCTGTTCAAGGTGCTCGCGGTCGAGCGGCCGCTCTCGATCCAGGCACACCCCGACGCGCGCCAGGCGCGGGAAGGCTTCGCCCGCGAGGAGGCGCAGGGCGTCGACCGCGATGCGCCCGAGCGCTGCTACCGGGACCGGAGCCACAAGCCCGAGCTGATCTGCGCGCTCACGCCCTTTCGCGCGCTGCGCGGGTTCCGGAGCGTGGCCGAGACCCGGGCGCTCCTCGCTTCCCTCGACGCCCCGAGCCTCGCTCCCGAGCGCGCGTGCCTCGCCGGGCCCGGGGAGCAGGCCCTTCGCGACTTCCTCGCCGGTCTGCTGACGATGGATCCGGAGAGGCGCGCCCGTGTGATCGAGGAGGTCACGGCGGCGACGGCCGGGGCAGCCGAGCAGCCCGCCTTCGCGGACGTCCTGCGGCTCCTCGAGGAGCGCCCGGGCGACCTCGGCGCGCTGGCGCCGCTGTTCCTGAACGCGGTTCTCCTGGAGCCGGGACAGGCGATGTTCCTGCCGGCGGGCGAACTTCACTGCTACCTGCGCGGCGTCGGTGTCGAGCTGATGGCCAACTCCGACAACGTGCTGCGCGGCGGGCTCACGGGAAAGCACGTGGACGTGCCGGAGCTGCTGCGAATCCTGCACTTCCGGGAGACGCGCGTCGAGGTGCTGAGCCTCGAGGGCGGCGCCGGCGGAGAGGCCCACTACCGGACGCCGGCCGAGGAGTTTCGGCTCTCGCGTTTCGAGGTCGCGCCCGGTGCCCCCTTTGCGAGTGGATCCGACCGGAGCGTGGAGCTGCTGCTGTGCACGGCGGGCGACGTGCGCATCGCTTCTGCGGCGGAGGTGGAGCCCCTGGCGCTGGCGAAGGGTGCGAGCTGCATCGTGCCGGCGTGCGCTGGGCGCTACCGGGTGGAGGGGGAGGGGACGCTCTACCGCGCCTCGGTACCCGCTTGAGTCGATGCGACGAAATCCCGGAACCGGGACCGAGGAGGATCCCTCCGCGAATGGCTCGGCCGCCAAGGGGCGACGGGGTGTGCGGAGAG
>JAOTUO010000370.1 GCA_029863845.1 Myxococcales bacterium | reverse complement strand
GCTGCCGCCGGAGGAGTTCGCGGCCGCCTACGCGGCCGCCTCGGGGCGCGAGGTGGACACCGGGCGCATGGCCTTCTATGGACTGCTCGCGACCGTCAAGATGATCGCCATCATGTGGACCGGCCTGCGCGCCTTCGACGAGGGCCGCACCCGGGACCTGCGGATGGCAATCTTCGATCACCAGCTCCCCTTCCTCTACGCGCTGCTCGCGGCCACCCGCGGCTGGCTACCGGGCGCCTGAGCGCCGGGGCCGAGGCAGATCCCGCAGCGAAATCAAGCGCAGGCCGCCCTCGATCGCCGCAGGGCACCGCCCCTCGCCTGGGTGCTGTACTTCCGGCTTATCGCGCTGTCCGTTGGCGGCCGAGCCATTCGCGGAGGGAGCTGCCTCGGTCCCGGCTCGCCACCACCGAGCAGACACGCCTTGCCCGGGAGGGTGTCGGGGTGAACGAAACGTGGTTCAATCGGGTGGTGGCGATTTCCCCCGAACGCCTCATCGACGGCTGCGTGGAGACGCTGCGCGACGAAGTGCTTCCGAACCTGGAGGCGCGCACCGCGCGCGGCCGCCTCTACGCGGTGATGGACGTCCTCCAGAACCTGCGCGACCGCGTCGATCCCAAGGCAGCGGCGCTCGAGGCCGAGGCGACGTCGGCGCGCACGGCGCTCGGGCGGATCGCTGCCGTGCTCCGCGAGGCCGGCAGTGCCGACGCCGCCGGCTGCGTCGAGGCCGCGCTCGCCGCGGCTTCCACCGGCACGCCGTCCGAATGCGTCGCCGCGCTGCGGCAGGCGCTGGTCGCCGCCATCGACGCGCTCTACGCCCTGCCCTCCGGCGCGCCGGAAGCCGCGCGCCGCGCTCTCGGCGACCACCTCGGGCCGCAGGCGGTCCGCGACATCGCACCGCTCAAACCCTCCCTCCTGAACGAAATCTCGAAAGGCTGACCCGTGCTCTCACGCCACGACGACTTTCCGATCCACCAGACACCCGAGCCGCTCGCGCACCCGTCGACCGGCGACCGCAACTTCTACGATCGCTACTGGATGGGCGGCTTCTCGCGCGACGGCGACCTCAGCTTCGCCGCGGCCCTGGGCGTCTACCCGAACCGCCGGGTCATGGACGCCTCCTTCAGCGTGGTGCGCGACGGACGCCAGCACTCGCTCCACGCCTCGCGCCTCGCGCCGGCCGACCGCTCCGAGACGCGCGTCGGCCCCGTCTCGATCGAAGTGCTCGATCCCCTGCGCAGCCTACGTCTCCGCATCGACGACAACGAGACGGGGCTCGCCGGCGACCTCGTGTTCCGGGCCCGCACGGGACCGATCGAAGAACCCCGCTTCACGCGGCAGGAGGGCGGCGTCATCTTCATGGACTCGACGCGCTTCACGCAGTTCGGAAGCTGGGCGGGCGAGCTTCGCGTCGCAGGGAAGCGGGTGCCCGTGGCGGCCGGGCGCGTCCTCGGAACCCGCGACCGTTCCTGGGGGATCCGTCCGGTGGGCGAGCGCGAGGCGGCCGCGCCGGGACCGCCGCCGCAGTTCTTCTGGCTGTGGGCGCCGATCCACTTCGACGACGTCTGCACGCACTGCGGACTGAACGAGGACGAGAAGGGCCGCGTCTGGAACAGCGGCGGCTCCGTGGCCCCGACCTACGGCACGCCGGAGGAGATCCCCGACGGCGACGGCGCAGAGCGCATGGCCTCGATCGCGCACCGCATCGAGTGGGAGAAGGGCACGCGCCGCGCGCGCGCCGCGGAGATCCGGATGATCTCCGAGGCGGGCGAGCTCCGCGTGATCACGCTGGAGCCGATCCAGCGCTTCCAGATGCTGGGCCTCGGCTACATGCACCCCGAGTGGAGCCACGGCCTGTGGAAGGGAGAGTCCGCGCTGGCGGGCGAGTCGTGGCAGCTCGACGACCTCGATCCGCTCGACCCGCGCCACCTCCACATCCAGCAGCTGTGCCGGGCGCGGATGGGAGAACGCGAGGGGATCGGCCTGCTCGAGCAGCTGGTGATCGGGTCCCACGAGCCGTCGGGCTTCACGTCGCTCATCGACGGGGCCGCATGACGTGCACGTCGATTACACCCCGGAGCAGAAGGCCCTCCGGCGCGAGGTTCGCGAATACTACGCGCGGCTGATCACGCCCGAGCTGCGCGCCCAGCTGCGCCCGATGGAATCCGGCCCCGTGCAGCGCCGAATCATCCGGCAGATCGGCGCCGACGGCTGGCTCGGGGTCGGCTGGCCGCGGGAGTACGGCGGCCGGGGGCGCACGGCGATCGAGCAGCAGATCTGGTTCGAGGAGACGCGCCGGGCGGGGGCGCCGCTTCCCTTCGTGACGCTCAACACGGTGGGGCCCGCGCTGATCGCGATGGGGAGCGAGGCGCAGAAGCGGCGCTTCCTCCCGGGCATCCTCGCCGGCGAGATCCACTTCGCGATCGGCTACACCGAGCCCGAGGCCGGCACCGACCTCGCGTCGCTCCGGACCCGCGCCGTGCGCGACGGCGACCACTACGTGGTCGACGGCACCAAGATCTTCACCAGCGGCGCCAGCGACGCCGACTACATCTGGCTGGCCTGCCGCACCGATCCCGACGCGCCCCCCCACGCGGGGCTCTCGATCCTGATCGTCGACACCCGGCTCCCCGGCTTCTCGTGGGCGCCCATCCATACCGTGGGCGGCGGAACGACCGCGATGACCTACTACGAGAAGGTCCGGGTTCCCGCCGACATGCTCGTGGGCCCCGAGAACGGCGGCTGGCGGCTGATCACGCTCCAGCTGAACCACGAGCGGATCGGGCTCGCCGCCTTCGGCAGCGCGGCCCTGAAGACCTTCGACGAGGTCGTGCAGTGGGCCCGGGACACCGGGGACGAGTCGGGCTCCGCCGTCGTCGAGAAGCCGTGGGTGCAGACGGCGCTGGCTGAGGCCTTCGCCCGCCTCGAAGCCCTCAAGGTGATGAACTGGCAGCTGGCCTGGGAGCTGGAACGGGAGCGCCTCGATCCGGCCCGCGCCTCCGCGGCCAAGGTCTACGGGTCGGAGACCCTGATCGAGGTGTACCGCCTGCTGCTCGAGGTACTCGGGATCGTCGGCACGGTCCGGGCGGATTCTCCCGGCGCGGTGCTGCGGGGCCAGATCGAGCAGGAGTGGCGCGCCAGTCAGATCAACACCTTCGGCGGCGGCGTCAACGAGATCCTGCGCGAGATCGTGGCGACGCTCGGCCTCGGGCTGCCGCGAGGCCGTCGCCGATGACGGAAGACCGGGAGGCGCTGCGGGAGCGCCTGCGCGCCTTCGAGGGCGCCGCCGCGGGCGAGCCGATGCACGCGCGCGACCCCGTGAACCCGGCCATGATCCGCCACTGGTGCGACGCCGTGGACGATCGCAATCCCGTGTATACCGATCCCGACTTCGCCTCACGATCGGTTCACGGCGGGATCGTGGCGCCTCCGACC
>JAOTUO010000073.1 GCA_029863845.1 Myxococcales bacterium | reverse complement strand
GAAGCCGCGCGCCACACCCGGACGCAGCGTCTCACTAGACAACGATGTGCCTCAGCAACAGTCGCCGCAGCGCCCGGAAGGCGCGCAGCGCCAGCGGCTCCGAACCGTGGTCGAAGCGCACGTAAACGCGCTCGCCGATCCGTCGGACGCCCGCCTCGTCCAGCAACGCCAGCTCGAGCTGGAAGACCGCCTGGGGCGTCCGCAGGCCCTCCGGGTCGGTCGCATCGACGGGCAGCGGGCCGCCGCCCGCCGCTCCCAGCGCCGCGCTGGGCAGCCGGTTCGTGGCCGCGGGAACCTCGCGGCGGATCGAGGCGGGAAGCGCGCGGCGCGGGCGGCTGCTGAGCCGCACCTCGACGGCGTCGGTGTTCGCCCGCACCAGCGCGATGTCGGATTGGGGAACGACCACGCGTGCCGTGGTGATGGCGCTGTTCACGACGTAGCCCATGAGCTGGCCCTGGCTCACGAACTGATCCACCAGGTCGGCGAGGTGAGGCGCCACGAGGGTGCCGTACGCCGCGCTGCGGATGACGACGTCGCCCTTGCGTTCGCGGGCGCGCGCCAGCGCCGCCTCCACCGTCGCGATTTCCTGCAAGGTGTTCTGGGCCTTCACCAGGTCGGAGCGCCACTCCGCGAGCCGGCGCGCGCGCAGCTCGTCCCGTTGGGCCTCGAGCACGGCGATATCCGCTTCGAGCGACGGATCCCGGGTGAGAATGAGAGGCGTGCCGGGCTCCACGAACGCGTCGGGGTCGGCCAGCACCCGCACGACGAAGCCGTCCGCCCGAGCGCGCACCTCCGCGCCAGGCGGCGGCCAGACGACGCCCTGGGCGTTGGTGCGCAGCGGCAGCGGCACGAGCAGCAGGAAGCCCGCGAGGCCGCCCACCGCAACCGCGGAAGTCAGGATCGCCCGCGGGCGCTTCTCGGCGAGTCGGGGATTGGTGAACAGGAAGCTCACGTGCCGCAGCAACGGCACCACCACCTGGGAGCCCACGCCCAGGGCCGCGAGGAGCACACCCACGATGAAGAATTTCGAGGTCAGGAAGAGCGCGATCCCGAACATCACCAGCATTCGATAACAGAACGAGGCCACGCCGTAGCCGAGCAGCCAGGGCTCTTCCCCGTGCGTGCTCACCGGATTGCGCACCTTGTCCAGACCGAAGCCGTGGTGCATGACGAGATAGCCGAGGTACTGATTCGAGCGGCTGCCGAGGTTCGGCATCTCGATGGCGTCCGCCAGCACGTAGTACCCGTCGAAGCGGAGCAGCGGGTTGCCGTTGAACAAGAGCGTCGAAGCGCCTCCGATCCACATCACGTCGTAGGCGATGGATCGCACGACCCCGGGCTCCACGATCAGCCAGACGATCAGCGCCAGCGACGCCAGCAACAGCTCGACCAGGATGCCCGCCGCGCCCACGCCGGCGCGCTTCCACTTGTCCGGAAACACCGACGCGCACGTGGCGTCCACGTAGGGAACCGGCATCAGCACCAGGAACATGATGCCCATCTCGTGCACCTCGCCTCCCCAGACCTTGGCGGCGAAGGCGTGACCGAACTCGTGAATGGCCTTGACCACGGGGTAGGCGATCCACATCAGGAGCAGGTTGCGCGGCTCGAGCAGTCGCGTGCTGGCCCCTTGCGAGAGCTCGGTCCAGTTGGCTGCGGCCAGCACTCCCGCGGCGCAGACCACGAGCCCACAGACCGCCAGCGCAACGGGCGAGAAGAGTGGACGGACCCAGGGGAGCCAGCGCTCCAGGAACTTCTCCGGGTCGAAGAGGCGCACCCGGATGGACAGGGGATTGGTGAAGCGCCGCCAGGCCTCCTGGCTGCTGCGGCGATGCCCGCGGCGGAAGAGCTCGACGGTGTCGGGAGAGACTTCACAGCGCAGGACGTCGGCAAAGTGGAGCAGGCCGAGCAGCCGGATCGTTTCGTCCTGGGTCGGGGCGTCGTCGCCGAGCATCTCCCCGGCGGTCTCCCAGATCTGCTGGGTAGTGCGCTCGCCGTTCATCAGCCCGGCGAGGTGGTAGGCGGTGGCGTTGAGACGGTGGCACCGGCCCGTGGTGCGGTCTTGCAGGATGTACCAGCGCTGCCCCCGATAGAGGTGCCGGTAGAAGCGCCCGTGGCTGCGGATGCACGGCTTCAGATGAGCGACGCGGTACCACGAGGGACTGAACAGGTTCTCCGACATGCGCCGTTTCCTAGAGCCACCAGGTCCAGGTCCACAGGCGGAGCCAGTCGAACATGCGGCGCGTCCAGATCCACAGCAGCCGGTGTCGATCGATTTGGATCTTGGCGACGCCCTCCATGCCGGGCCGCAGGGACTGCGCCGGGTGCTCGAGGCTCGCTTCGACGCGGAAGAAGTTGCGGCCGTCTTCCGCCGTCGCGACCGGGGTGACGCGTTCCACCGTGAGGGAAAGGGGCTCGCCCGGCAGCGCCGAGAGGCCGAGCTCGACGGACTGGCCGGCCTTCACGTAGGCGATGTCGCGCTCGTCGACTTCGAGGATGGTTCGGTAGCCGTCCAGCGGCGCCACCTGGAACAGCAGCTCGCCCTTCTGCACCGGCGAACCGAGGAGCTGGCTCAGGTCCCCGCTCACGACGATTCCGTCGAAGGGCGCGACGAGTTGAAGGCGCGTGAGGTTCTCTTCCAGCAGGCGCAGCTGCGCTGCGGCCTGGGCCAGCTTCGCACTCAGGATGTTGACCTGGATGCGGTCGTGCATGGCCAGCGCTTCGCGGTATTCGCGCTGAAGCTGGTCGCGGCGGCCGGCCCACTTCGTGCGCTCCAGCGAGAGGTCGCGGTCGTCGAGCCGTCCCAGCAGCTGGCCCCGGCGCACCACGTCGCCCGCGCGGGCGTTGGCCTCGGCAATGTAGCCCTCGACGCCGGCCACGATGGCGCGCTGCACTCGCCCCTCGAGCGTGGCCCGCGCGGTGATCCGGAAGTCGCCCTTCGCCAGGGCGAGGACGAGCAGAATACCGAGTGCCGCAGCGGCGGCGACGCGAAGCGTGGTTTGGTGGGTCCCGATCAGCCTTTCGGCGTGGGTGCGCACGAATTCGCGCCCCCGTTCCAGCAGCCGCGCCCCCGCCGCGCGCTGCACCGCCAGCACGGGCCCCACCACCGACGTCAGTCCCTCGCAGAAGTGGAGGGTCTCCGTATCGAAGCTCGCCTGCTGCCCCCGCTCGAAGGTGATGGCGCCGACGACGCGGTCGCCCTCCACGATCGGCGTGGTGCAGACGGCAGTGGCGCCGTGTCGGCGCGCGAGCTGCTCGTGCGCGTGGGTGATGCGCGGCGGCGCGTCCGCCGGCGAGGGGTGAGCGACGGTGGCGTCCTGATCCGCCGCTTCGTCCATGGCGAGGCCCACGTCGCGCATCAGGTTCGCCTTGTCGTCGAAGCGCGCACTGTGCGACAGCGCTTCCACGCGCATCTGCCCTCGCCGCAGGAAGCCCACGCTCACGCGCTCGAGGTCGAGGCGGGTGGCCAGCTCGGTCGCCACCGCGGTGGCGGCGGCGCGAAACGGCGGGTTCGCCAGCGCGACGCCGACCAGCTCGAGGGCCGTCACCAGGGGCGCCTTGGCCGCTTCGCTCTGGCCCAGCAGCTCGAGCCAGACGGTTCCCAGCCGCAGCAGCTCGACCGCCACCTGAACTTCCGACTCCTTGGCGTCGGTCACATCCACCGCCACGGCGCCCAGCACGTGCGCGCCCCGGGAGATCGGAACCGCGATGCGGCTGTGCGCGAGCGGGGACGAGACGCCGGGTACGCGTTCCTGGACCACCACGGATCGCCGGGTCACCGCGGCGCTGGCCGCGGCGGCGAGGTCGGTGTTGCCCCCGGATTCGGCGGGCCAGTGGGCCACCGGGCCCAGGGACCGCCCCTCGGCCAAGGCCAGCACCAGCACGCCCCGGGTCGCGCCCGGGATGAGCTGGCACTGCTGGGCCAGCCAAGCTTGGCTGATCGATACCGTCACGGCCGGCGCCTCGCAAATCTCGAGGAGGCCGCCTTCGGCACACGATCCCCCCCACGCCGGAATCGGCGCCCCGGGGGCCCCGCTTGAACGCCGCCGCGGCTTGCCGGTCAGCGGAGAGGGCCGGGCCCTTCAAGCTCCCCGCGGGCGACTCCGATGAGTGACGCGGGGGATGCCCAATGTATGGGCTCGGCCCCGCTACGTCGGACTTTCGATGCGAACCAGTCTCTCGCTGAAAATCGCGCTCTTCGCCATGCTGATTGCGACCGCGGCGGCACTCGCCGTGGGCAGCGTCGCGGTCCGCCAGACGTCCGTCGAGGGACGCCGCGCACTGCTGCGCGAGGGGCTCGAGCTGGCCGAGCGGATCGCGCAGAGCAACCGCTACGCGATCTTCACCGGGGACCGAGCCGCGCTTCGCCCGACCCTCGACGCGCTGCGCGCGAATCCCCAGGTCGCCTACGCAGGGATTCGGGACGCCAAGGGCGCGACCCTGGTCGCCGAGGTCTTTCGCGAAGGCCTCGCCATTCCGCAAGCTCCACTCGACGAGAGCGTTCGTGCCGGGGCCGTGCGCGTCTCCGAGCTGGCCGACCGGCAGGGGCGCGTGCGCTATCTCGACACGCTGCTGCCGATTCGCAGCGTCTCCGAGAAGGACCAGGCGGAGTTCCTCTCCAAGCTCGCGCCCGGGAGCCAGGTGCCGCGCGTGGTCGGCTACCTCCAGCTCGGACTGTCCGCCGACCGTTCCCAGGCGCAGGCCCCGGCCCTGGCGCGCTCACTGCTGCTGTTCGGCGGCGTTCTCGCAGCCGCGGCCTGTGCGGTGACCTATTTCTTCGCCGGCTGGCTCACACGGCCGATTCGCCGCCTCGCCACGCTGACCCGCGACATCGCCGGCGGGAACTTCGAGCAGAAGGTCGAAGTCACGACCCGCGACGAGGTCGGCGCCCTGGCGGAGGCGCTCGGCGTGATGCTGGCGCGCTTGCGCGACTACCGCACCCAGGTGCAGGACCACCGGCAGATCCTCGAGACCGAGGTGGAGGACCGCACGCGCGAGCTCGAGCGCCGCACCGAGGAAGCGCTCGAGCTGGCGCGCAAGGCCGAGTAGACGAACCGCGAGGCGGCCACCCGCGAGGCCGGGGACACCGAGAGCGCACGATTGCCCATTGTGTCGCTCCGAACGCGGTGGCGGCCGGGGCCGCCGCGAGCATCGCGATCCGCTGTCTCGAGAGGGCCGGAACGGCCGTCGGACGAAGGGCCAGATCGACGAAACAATCCTCTGGGCCGCCATTCGTATTCGGGTTCAGGGAGGACGTCCCGGCGGCGAGCGGCATCAGCGACGACAACACCGGATCACGAATGTTTGAAGGATGCTGGCCGTGATTCAATCGCGAGTCGAGTCGCTCATCGGGCGGCTACGTCCGGCGCGGAAAGGGCGATGGAGTCGAGCAGTCCCTCGACGTGCGGAAGATACTTGGCGTAGTAGTGCAGCGCGGTGCCCCGGTACACGATCAGGTAGAGCTGCCGATCCAGCACCGCGCCCTTCACCAGCCCCGCGTACTCGAGCCCATCTTCGGACACGTACTCCAGCTCGAAGCGAAAGCCGGGCGAGCCTCCGAAGACGGCAGGGCGAAGGTTCCGGGCATCCACCTGCGCAGCGCCGATCCGCGTGAGACTCTGGGTGACGAGATCCATGATCTCGAGCTCCGACATGTACTCCCGGTAGACGGGCAGCTTCTCGAGGTCCTTCTTCGAAGCGGATTCATGGAACAGGGGGTCACCATCCGCCAGGGCCCGCGTGAAGAGGATCGACTCCAGCCGTGCGCCGTCGACCGTCCACACCTCGTTATCCTCCGAATCGCCCCAGCGCCCGGCGACCCGCGTCCAGGTGATCTGGGGCTCGACGTGGTACGTCCCTTGGACGGTGCAGCGTTCGGGCTTCACGAGCACCGGGTCGGCGCAGGCCGACGCGAGCAGAGCCAGGAACGGGAGCACCCACAGAGCCATGCGCGACATCGTCACCTCACGGTCGCATCGCGAGAAAGGCTTCGATCATCGCCCGATCGTCCGCCTCGGGCTCGAGCTCGAGATAGCGTCGAAACGCATCGCAGGCGCCCGCGTCGTCGCCGACACGGCGCGAGACGAGGCCCAGCGAGCGATAGGCCTCCGCGGGCGCTCCGCCGAGTGTGAGGGCGCGCCGGTAGTGTTCGCCGGCCCGCTCGGCGTCGCCGCTGTCGCCGCGCAGGCGGTAGAGCTCGCCCTGGAAGAACTCGATCTCTCCCGGCGCCGCGTTCGTCTGGCGCAGTCGCTCGAGAATCAGGTCCGTGGATGGGAATCGCCGCTGGGCCAGCTCGTCTTCCAGCAGGGTTCCGCGCAGGGGAAGCAGCTGCTCCACGTAGCGGCCCTGCTCCGTGACGTCCGCGTTGGTCGCGCTGCGGTGCTCTGCGGCGAGCTGCTTCAGCGTTGCCGCGCGCTCGTCGGAGTGAGGATGGGTCGAGATGAAGATGAACGGCTGCGACTCGTCCTCGGCTTCCTGCTCCTCGATCAGCGCCTCCCAGATCACCGGAGCCTCTGCGGGGTCGTACCCCGCGGCCGCCATCAGCTCCAGGCCGAGCCGGTCGGCCTCGCGCTCGTGGTCCCTCGAGAACTTGAAGATGCTGCCGAAGAATGCGATCTGGCCCGCGAGATCGATGAGCGGGGCCCCCGGGACCCCGGAGGCGTACAGGAGGATCTGGCCCCAGGTGAACATCGCAGCCTTGTTGCGGGCGTCCCGCCAGCCCGTGATGGAGTGGCGCCGTTGGTAGTGTGCGATTTCGTGCCCCAGAACCGCCGCCAGCTGCGCCTCGTTCTGCACGCGGAGAAGCAGGCCCGTCCAGACGACCATCATCCCGTTGGGGTACACGGACGCGTTGAAGTGCGGGATCTCCAGAACGTAGACGCGGATGTCGCCGCAGTAGTCCTGAGCCACCCGACAAGCGACCTCCCGCACGTACGCGTTCAGTCCCGGGTCCGAAACGACGAGCCCCGAGGTGCTGAGATCCTCTTCCCAGTGGTCCGACCACATCCAGAGGCCGGCCTCGTCCGAATCGAGGGCCGGGCGCTCACCCGCTGCGAGGTCCTGGACGGGTCGGGTGGCCGCGCATGCAATCAGGAGTATCGGCACGACGACCGCGTACGTCCGCTTCATGGCGCCCCCGCGAGCGGCAGCGCGTCGAGGAGCTGTGCGACGAACCGTCGCGATGCCCGCTCTGCCCCCATGACGGGAATCCCCAAGATGTCGACACCAGCGGGGCTGAGGGCCCCTGCCGTCCCTTCCCGATAGAGGTAGTTGAACCACACGAGATCGCCGGTCTCGAGGTCGACCAGCGAGGCGTAGGCCTCCTGCTCTCCCATCAGAGGGGCGACCCCGAAAGCTGCGCTCACGACGCCCATGACCCCGACCCGGTGGGCCCCGGGTCGGCTGTCGTTCACGAACACGAAGAGCGCGTAGCGCGCACCCGAATCCTGCTGGAGGGCCCGCGTCTCCTCTCCCAGGCTCCATTCGAAGCGCCCCTTCATCGTGGGCAGGCGTTCGGCCCGGGTGGCGACGGGCTGCCCCTCCATCTGGATGTACTTGGCGTCGGCGACCGCCCGGGCGACCACGCGGTGGAGCTTCTGGATCTGCTGGTGCAGGTGCTGCCGCTCCGGGTCCTCCGACTCGGTGAACTCGACGATTTCCCCGCCCCGCTCGTCCAGGAAACCGCCGATGGCGGCAGTCAGGCTGCGCATCGCCTCCGCGCTCTCCCTGGCCTGGGGCTCCAGCATCCCGGCCGCCGTCTCGACGTAGACCTCCACGTCGGGAGGCATCAGCAGGACGCGCGTGCCCTCGGACGGGAGGGGGACGCCGGATCGGACCATCGCCGTCTGGCAGCCGATCGCGGCGATCGAGACACACAGCAGCGGCATCCGGCAGACGCCGCGGGTCCGGCGCGAGCCTGACCCGACGGCGCGGAGGGATTCGCGGATCGACCCCGTAGACATGGAAACACCTCGCCGCCCGCGGGCGCAGCAGCCCCGGCCTCTACGACGTTCCGCGCCGCCGCCCGCGCAGCCACATCAGCGGCGGCAGCAGGAACGCCAGCTCGAACCCCAGGCCACAGAAGGGCGGATCCGCCTCGTGTCCATCCCAGGCTCCGGCGCACCCCGGGTCGTCGGGAAAGTCGGTCAGGGCGTCGCCGTCGTTGTCGACGTCATCGTCGCAAGCGGGATCCTCGAAGTCCTGCTCCGCGATGTAGCAGCCTGGATCATCCGGGTAGTCGATCAGGGTGTCGCCGTCGTTATCGATGCCGTCCTGGCAGGCGGGGTGTAGGCGATAGTTCAGGAGCACGGTCACGTCGTCGCTACTGAAATTGGCGGTGACCAGGTCGGGAAAGGTGTCGCCGTCGAGGTCGGCCACCGCCACGGAAAAGGGGCTATCGCCCGCCCCAAAGGAGGCGGCAGCCTGGAAGGTGCCGTCGCCGTGGCCGAGCAGCACGCTCACGGCGTCGCTGGGTACAGTGGCGGCGACCAGGTCGGGGACGGTGTCGCCGTCGATGTCGGCCACCGCCACGGGGTCACCGGCCACCGCGACGAAGGCGGCGGCCTGGAAGGTGCCGTCGCCGTTGCCGAGCAGCACGCTCACGGCGCCGCCACTGGTGGCGACCAGGTCGGGGACCGTGTCGCCGTCGAGGTCGGCCACGGCCACGAAACTGGGGCTATCGCCCGCCGCAAAGGAGGCGGCGGCCTGGAAGGTGCCGTCGCCGTTGCCGAGCAGCACGCTCACGGCGCTGCTGTAGTCGTTGGCGGTGACCAGGTCAGGGACGCTGTCGCCGTCGAGGTCGGCCACGGCCACGTGACGGGGGTTATCTCCCGCCGCAACGAAGGCGGCGGCCTGGAAGGTGCCGTCGCCATTGCCGAGCAGCACGCTCACGGCGCTGTTGGGCCAGTCGGCGGTGACCAGATCGGGGACGGTGTCGCCGTCGAGGTCGGCCACGACCACGGAAGAGGCGTCATCGGTCACCGCAAAGGAGGCGGCGGCCTGGAAGGTGCCGTCTCCGTTGCCGAGCAGCACGCTCACGGCGCCGTAACTGATGGCAACCAGGTCGGGGACGGTGTCGCCGTCGAGGTCGGCCACGGCCACGGACCAGAGTCCACTGCCCGCCGCATAGGAGACGGCAGCCTGGAAGGTGCCGTCGCCGTTGCCGAGCAGCACGCTCACGGCGCTGTTGGGCCAGTCGTTGGCGGTGACCAGATCGGGGACGGTGTCGCCGTCGAGGTCGGCCACGACCACGTGACGGGGGTTATCTCCCGCCGCAATGGAGGCAGCGGTTTGGAAGCTGCCGTCGCCGTTGCCGAGTAGCACGCTCACATCGTCGCTGTTGACATTGGCGGTGACCAGGTCGGGGACGGTGTCGCCGTCGAGGTCGGCCACGGCCACGGAATAGGGGACAGGGCCCACCGCAAAGGAGACGGCGGCCTGGAAGGTGGCGTCGCCATTGCCGAGCAGCACGCTCACGTCGCTGCTGTTGACATTGGCGGTGACCAGGTCGGGGACGGTGTCGCCGTCGAGGTCGGCCACCGCCACGGAAAAGGGGGTAACGCCCACCCCAAAGGAGGCGGCGGCCTGGAAGGTGCCGTCGCCGTTGCCGAGCAGCACGCTCACGGCGTCGCTAGTGGTGGTGGTGATCAGGTCGGGGACGGTGTCGCCGTCGAGGTCGGCCACGGCCACGGAAATTGGGCTAGAGCCCAACCCAAAGGAGGCGGCGGCCTGGAAGGTGCCGTCGCCGTTGCCGAGCAGCACGCTCACATCGTCGCTACTGGCATTGGCGGTAACCAGATCGGGGACGGTGTCGCCGTCGAGGTCGGCCACGGCCACGGACCGGGGGAAAGTGCCCACCGCAAAGGAGACGGCGGCCTGGAAGGTGCCGTCGCCGTTGCCGAGCAGCACGCTCACGTCGCTGCTGTCGTAGTTGGCGGTGACCAGGTCGGGAAAGGTGTCGCCGTCGAGGTCGGCCACCGCCACGGAAAAGGGGCTATCGCCCGCCCCAAAGGAGGCGGCAGCCTGGAAGGTGCCGTCGCCGTGGCCGAGCAGCACGCTCACGTCGTCGCTCCGCTCGTTGGCGGTGACCAGATCGGGGACGGTGTCGCCATCGAGGTCGGCCACGGCCACGGAATCGGCGGCAAAGCCCGCCGCATAGGAGACGGCAGCCTGGAAGGTGCCGTCGCCGTTGCCGAGCAGCACGCTCACGTCGCTGCTGGCGTCGTTGGCGGTGACCAGGTCAGGGACGCTGTCGCCGTCGAGGTCGGCCACGGCCACGGAACGGGGGTTCTTGCCCAAAAAAGAATATTCGCCCACCGAAAACCGCGGGCCGGGAAAGAGCAGTGCTCCCTGGGAACTCTCGACCACCGTGACCAGCGCGGCCACGCAGCACACGGAGGCGAACCTGCGGCGCGCGGTCATCGCCGAACGACCGAAGGCGGCCAGCCGGAGTCCTGCGCTCCGGTGGGCCGCCCCTCGCGCCACCATCGGCAGCCAGGATACGGTGAGGGCAGCATAGAGCGATGAAAAGTGGTGCATGTTCCCCTCCGGCAATTCCACCCAACTCGCTTTCTACGCCTAATCGCTTACCGTTGACAATCGTCCAAATGGATGAGTTTCGTCATCCAAACGCAGTACTTCAGGCGAGGGCTGGATTTCTCCTATACGATCGCGGCCGGAAGCCGTGCACTCGTCATCGGCCGCGCGGTGAGGCCGCCGAGAGAAGGAGACGCACGCGTGGATCAGTCGCAGGCGCTTCTTCGTGCGCTTCGGAGCCAGAGTACCCGGCGGCTTCTCGGACTCGGCGTGATCACGCTTGGGGTCTATTTCGGGCACTTCATTCGCGGCAGAACGGCGATCTTGAATAGGCACCTTCCCTTGGATCGAGGGATCCCGGGAATCCTCGTCTGGACCGTATTGCTACTGGGCTACCTGAACCTTCTGTCTTTTCTCGCGGATTTCATCTTCGCGTTCTCAGGACCCATCCAAGTGGCGAGCGGACTTGCCGATCTGGCTTGGGGCGCGTCGGTCATTGGTTGGGGTTTCGCCGCGCGAAGCAGGGTGCATTGCCTGCTCTCTGCACAACACGGCGATGATTGCTGGTTCAACCCGCTGGCGACCTTCTTCTTGACCCCGATCTACTTCAACTACAAGGTCAATGTTCTCGTGGATCTGAGTACAGACGCGGCCACCAACGTGTGTCCGGAATGTGGCTTGCGTTATGATCCGTCCAACTACCGCTCGGATGCGGTTCGCTGGCTATGCACGCGCTGCTCCGCAGAGATTCCCAAGCCAGAGGCCGCGGGCCCCGATTCCTGACGCCGCTCGGCGCCGCGGCTCGCAGGGCAGCAGGCGCAAGCACGCGTCACTCAAGGAACTTCCGCCGGGATCCAGCGACCATCAAGGCGGGTCACACCGAGAACGTGCGGCGCGTTGGCTCCTACGAGCCGTACGCGATCGTGCAGAACCGGGAGACGAATCCCATCGTCCGCTCCGAGCGGTACTCCATTGCGGTGACGTTCTGAATTCCGCCCTGGCGCGCCGCCGCCGCGATGCCGGCGTCTCCGACGGCCACGATCCCCATGACCGATCTCACGCAGGCCTCGCCACGCTTGGGCCCGGTGGGCCCGTTGGCGTCGCTGCCCCAGGTCACCCGGGTGTAGATGACACCGAGCGTCGGTGTCACCACGTTGGCGCACCCGATCGAGAACCACGAAAGCGCGCAGAGCGTGATCAGAGAAATGACACACCTCACGGTTGGATCCCTCCGGCTGGCCGCGATCGACGCGCCGCTCATCCGGTTGGGGCCGACCGAGCGGGAGTCGTTCGGCGGACGGAGCGTTCATCAAGCACCCTGCGCACCGAGAAGTCAATTGCCATTCTCGTCAGGCCCCTGCGTGGCCTGATCCCCTCACTGCTCGGTCTGGGCCACCCAGGAGCGAGCGGACGCTTCCGCTTCTTTCTGACCGGGTGAATCGGGCCTTCCGACCCGACATCTCCAACTGGGGTCGAGATGCCAGCATCCCCGCTTCGATCTCCTATGCGCCCTCCAGGGCGTCTTGCCTGTCGAGGTCGGCCCAGTCGGCAAACGCGCAAGCGGCGGGGCCCGTTTCGGCGCGTGCAAAGGCGAGCCGTGCGAAGATCGCGCGATGTAGCGATATGTGGATCAAGGCCCTCCATCGATCCGTGCGGATCGTTCGATGGCGGGCTGGGCGGCCACGACCCGGAGCCGCAGACTTTCGAGGTCGGCGCTGGTCTCGAAGGGCCCGATATCGGTGCGCCAGGTACCGCGACTCTCAGCCGGGATCTCGCCTCGCAAGACCCGTTGCGCGTGGTGCTTCCAGCGGCCCTTCTGGTTGACGCGTTGGATGACGATTTCGACGTCTCGCACCGCGATCGGTGCCCGGTTCTCGACCTCGATCGTGACGATTCCGTCGTGACCGAGCAGGGGACGCAGCTCGAGGTAGGCGCCAGGGTGGTTCGGGAGGTCGAGGCGGGCGATGGCGCTACCGGCCGCGCGTCCCGCTTCGGTATCGCTGGCGCCGACGGCCCGGTAGAGGGCCAGGGCCTCGTCGATGTCGCCCCGTTCCTCGGCCAGCACGCCGAGCTCGAGGTGGGCCTCGGCGGTGGGTAGGAGCTCGAGGCTGTGTTCGAGGTCGGCGCGAGCGCTGCTCACGTCCCCAAGCGCTTTGCGCGCCTGTCCGCGCCGTAGGTAGGGAAGGAAGTAGGTGCCGTCGAGATCGATGGCGCGCTCATAATCGGTGACGGCGTCCCGGTAACGCTGCTGTTGGAGGCGGACGTCGCCTCTGAGGGTGTGAAATCGCGGTTCGCGCGGCTCCGCCCCGAGAGCCTGCCGCGCCAGGGCCAGTGCTTCGTCGCTCCGGCCCTCCGTGAGCGCCGCGCGGCCGCGGTCGTACGCGTCGTAGGAGTCCTTCTGGCGGTTCAGCTTCGCGAGCCTTTCCTGGTAGCGATTTGCGTAGAGCTCGCCCCGCGCCGCTTCCTCCGCGACGAGCGTCGCCGCGATGGCCCGGTTCGCCGCGACCCGCTCCCGCGACGGCGGGTGGCTGGCAAACAGCCCTTCGAGCCAGTTCGGGGAGCGGCCCTCCGAGAGCCGAACGAACGTCTCCTGGAGCGTAGCCGCAGCCTCTGGATCGTAGCCCGCCCGGTGCATGTAGGAGATTCCGTAGAGGTCGGCTTCGCTCTCGGCGTCGCGGCTGTATTTCTGGTTGACGAGGAACGCGCCGAGTGCGGCGCCGACGACGACGAGGCCGCCGTAATCCTCGTCGGAGAGGGCGATCTGAGCCGCGATGACGGCCCCTTGAAGCAGGAGGCCACGTTCGACCTGCTTCGCACCGTGACGCGCCGCCGCGTGCACGATCTCGTGGCCGAGAACGGCAGCGAGTTCCGCCTCGTTCCCCAACTCGACCAGGAGTCCTCGATTGATCGCGATCTTGCCGCCGGGCAGCGCCCACGCATTGGGAACCGAGCTGTTGAGCACCTTGAGCTCGTAGGGCAGGTGCGGGCGATCGCTCACGGCGGCGAGTCTCTGGCCCACCTCGCTCACGTAAGATGTGAGTTCCGGATCCACCGTGTAATCACCACCTTGCATTTGCCGCGTCGGTCCGTAGTTCTCCTGGCCGATGTGAATCTCCTCCGCTTCGGGAATGAGGACCAGCTCCTTTTTTCCGGTGACGGGGTTCGTCGCACAGGCGAGCGAGAGGAGGGCGACGGCGGAGAACGCGAGGATGGCGATTCGGCTCGGCATGCGGAGGCCCCGCGACCTGGGTTCTAGCGGCATCTGTGCGTCAGGGCTTCCTGCGAAGTCGGCCCCTTCTCGATGAGGAAGGACGCGTGCGGTACCATGAGCTTGCGCCCGCCCCTACTCCTCCAGCGGATCGTCGAACGCGATGTTGAGCTTCCCCGACTCCCGATTCCTCTCGATTCGGCCGGAAAGCGGCCGGAGCGTCCTCTCCTCGAGATCGGTGCTCCCGAGACCCGTCTCCTCGTACATCGCGATCTTGAACGGCGTCTTCAGCACTCCCTCTTCCTCCAGGGGGATCCCGAGTTCGACCACTCCGCGCTGGGGACGCACACGCGGGTCGAAATCCGGCTTCTCTTCCCCGGCGCCAAGGGCCTTGGAGACCGTCTGGCCCTTCGTGGTGTAACTCACGATGCAGCTGCCAGACGGATTCGCGGAGAGCGATACGTCACGGAAGCCTTCCAGGATTCCTTCGATGCCATCCCGGTCCTCGGTCCTGAAGGCTCCGAGCAGGTCGTTTCGAGAGCGGGGGCATCGATCGACCTCGAATCGGAACGTCGCCACCACGCTGCCAAGGCGAAGCCCCGGAAACATACCGATCCCCGCGCCGACGCCGGGGGTCTGCGCGAGCTGCTCGATCACGGTGCCGGCGCAGTCCGAACACTCCGTTGCCGCACCCGGGACGAGGAAGACCGCCAGTGCGAGGTGTTTCGTCGATTTCTGAAGGCGCCGGCCCATCGCTTTCTCCTCAATTTTGCGGACCGGCGGCGACGGGTTCGTCGAGCGGGCCCCACGCGCCGATCGGGATGAAGCTGGCCCAGTAGTAGGGATGGCTCCAGCGGCTGGATTGGAGCAGCTCGAGCTGCGTCTGGCGCAGCGCTTCGCCCCTGCCCTCACCGCGAGCCAGGCGCCGGTAATAGGCCGTCATCATCTCCTGGGTTGCCATGTCGTCTACCTTCCAGAGGCTCGCGAGCTGCGACTCGGCGCCGGCGATCACCAGCGCGCGGCGTAGGCCGTACACACCCTCGCCCACCGCCACGTCCCCGAGTCCGGTCTCGCACGCGGAGAGTACGACGAGCTTCGTACCCCACAGATCGAGGCCCGCCATCTCGAGCGCCGTCAGGATTCCGTCTTCGCCCCCGCCCTGTAGTCGATTTGCACCGGCGAACGCGAGTCCCGAGCGCAGGAGCGGATTCTCG